>JAZFRU010000238.1:0-5027 GCA_036445815.1 Acidobacteriota bacterium
CTGATCTGGTGGTTTACAGCATGCTGGTCGACGAATGGGGAGAGAAGAAGGCTGACCGGCTGACCGGCTGACCGGCGGATCGCTGGTCTTCGACCAGCGAGTTCCAGGTTCCAGGTTCCACGTTCCACGTGAATCCGAAGTGTGGGAGGCGCCTCGGCCGCGGGTCTGCGACCCGCGCGGTTCACGTTTCAGGTTTAACGTTTCACGAAAGAAAGAATAAATCCCTGCGCCGAATCCAGAGAGCCGCTCATAGAGCGGCTGCTACACTGGGCTTGCCTCCTGATCGAAGGGCGCACGGCCGTGCGCCCCTACTAGTCCCCTTATGGTTTGGCTGGAATTGGAAGGCAAGAGAAAGAAAAGAATTTCCTTCTCTGTGTCTTGGTGTCTCTGTGGTGAATATCTTTACTGTGGCTTGGTGGTGAAGCTATACCCAGCTAGTTGATCTGCTCGAGGATCGCGGGGCTGATGACCTCTACGTCAAAGTGGGCATCCACCCTGACTCGCAGGTTAGCCTTCCTATTGGAGGCCTTGAGGATCACAGCGGCCAATTTGTCTCCCATCTCGTCGAACTTGTAGAACTTGCCGCCAGTGATGACTCCGTAGCCGGATGATGCACACGCCTCTTTGAGTGAGCAGGCCACTTCATGCACTTTTGCATCTTCGGAAGATCCCGCCAGACGGTTGCCACAGGCTGCATCGATCAACACTCCCACTTTTCTGTCATGGGCCAGAAGAGTGGAGCTGAAGACCAGGGAAACGCACGCTGCAATCAGAATAAGTTGTCTCATCGGACTTTTCCTTCTTTCTTCACGAATCGGGACATGGGACCCACTGTACTTACATTGTACAGTCCGAGAGAAACTGACGACAACACATTTAGCATCTCCTGTTTAATTCTGTACCTCCGGCGCCCTTGACTCCACCGCGATCTGAGCCGGAACCCGCGCCAGAAAATCTCGAGCCGCAATCTCCGCCTCTCTCTCCTGCCCAGCACTTCGATAAGCAGCCGCCCGGTAAAAACTTGCCCCGGCCTCAACATACTCCAGGTATTCCGGGGACAGATCTCGTAAATAGGGATCCTCTCCAGGGGGGAGTTGCCGCGCCAGTTGATTGAAAAAGTCGATCAGCCCATCCGAGGTCAACCAGGCCTCTTCCCCAATTTTCTCCTCTCTCTGGGTGACGGGCGTCAGGTACTCGATCAGAGGATGGTTGTCGGTATTGATCCCCTCATTTCCCAGGAGGTCGAGATTGGCCGTCAGGTTTCCCGCATAGAAAAAAAAGGGGTAACCCTGGAGCATTCGAGGATCAGGGATCGTCCTACCTGAACCTAACCGTTCGGTATTGCCGACCACTTTTTCGGGATCCAGCGGACCTGGCTCATTGCCACCCAACAGCGCGACGATGGGCGTGGTGGTGAAGAAGTCTCCCCGCCACAGGGTCACCTGAGGAAATACTTCCGCCATGGTTCCGGCAATAATGCGAAATTCGGTCCTCGAGAGCTGATAAAGTGGCAGCCACTGGGCGAAAATTCCACCCGGGTTAAGATGAGCGCGGACATTTTGGAAATGTTCCCGTGTCCAGAGGGATCCGGCACCTCTTCTCCATGGGAAAAAGAGATCTGCAACGATGACATCAAACTTCTCGGGAGTTGCCAGTAAGAAGTTTCTCCCGTCTTCAGCGATCATCTCAACCCGCTTGTCATCAAACAGACCGTTGACAAATTCCCCGAAGTGAATTTGAGAAGCTGCAATCACTTCAGGGATCAATTCACAGATCACGACTCTTTCGACGGCATGGTCCAGAGCGGCTCCGGCCGTGATGCCCGTCCCCATCCCCAGGACAAAGACCGATCTGGGGTCCGGATGAAGGACCAGAGGAATGTGCATCTGGCCCTGTTCGTGGCGGGATGAGGCAGATCCACCCAGGGTATAGAAATTGTTCACCTTCATTCTCAAGTCCCCACGACGATCGATCACGGCTACCGTTCCAGAGCTTCCCTCCCACAGGTCGAGCAGTACCTCGTCGGCTGCCGGGTTGACTCGAACCAGCGGCAAGGACCCGGGATCGTAGAGCGTCACCGACAACACCAACCCAGCTGCCGGAACGGCTCGAAGAACCAGTGACATTCCGGTTTTCCCATAAACCACTCTTATGGCCAAGATGAAATAGATGAGCGCCACCAGCCGGATGCCTCCCCACAGACCGACCCACCCGATCAGAAGAAATCCTGCGGTCAGGGACCCTGCGATGGCGCCGATCACGTTGATCGAAGCCAGGCGTCCGATGATTGGTCCAACACCGGGCCCACTCCGTTCGGCCAGCCTCAACAGAAATGGAAAAACACTTCCCACCACCAAGCCGGGGAGCAGAATGACGGCTCCGGTGTTTCCAAAGATGGCCCAAATATAGGCTTCCCATCCAGCTGCGGCAGCCACATATTGCAAACCACCTGTCAACCGGTAGAACAACAAAGGCGACAACCCGACCAGGACTCCTGAAAGGCTCAGAAGAACGCTCAACGCCCGAACGGGGGAAACGTTTATCCTGCAAAGTATATGGGAGAGCGTTGCCCCCAGAGCCAAAGCAATAAGAAAGGTGGTGAGAATGGCCGAGAAAGAGTAGACCGAATTGTGCAGGACCTGTGAGAACATACGAGTCCAGAGGACCTCCAGCGCGAGAACCAGGAACCCGGAGGCAAATGCCACCAGAGAAATAACCTCGCGACTCAGATAATCCTTCGGACTGAATGAGGATGGAACTCGATGTGAAGACTCCTCTGCAAGGGCCTGCGCCCAACCAGGCGCCAGAAGATACACCGCACAGGCAATGACCAGGTTGCCGGAAATGGCCATGAGATATGACTGGTAAAGGCCGAGAAAATAAGGCAGATAGAATCCCGCCACAAAGGCACCCAGGGCGGCTCCAAGGGTGTTGACGGCGTATAGAAGACTCCCCGTTCTCCCCAACTGGTCCGATCGTCCCACCAGGCACTCTCCCATAACAGGGAGGGTGCCCCCCATGAAGAAAGAAGGAGGGAAAAGCACGCCCGCCACCAGAAGGAACTTGACCGTTAACAGTGCCACGGGGTGGTGTCCAATGGCTGCAAACAGAGGGCTGTAAATCCAGTGGTAAAGGTCGAGAAGCAGGAAGTAGAGCAGGGCGGAAGCCGCGATCCCCACTTCCAGTGCCGCATAGGTCATCAAGGGTGTCCGCAGCCATCGAGTTCGCCTGCCCCAGAAACGGCTTCCGGCAGACAGACCCAGGAAAAAGACCGCCAGTGTGGTCGCGACCGCGTAGGTGGTGTTGCCAAAGAGAAGACCCAGTTCCCGGACCCACAGAACCTGATAGACCAGCGCCAGACCACCGGAGAGAAAAAACAGAGGGATCAGGATCAGTCTACGGTCTTTGCGATTCGACTCTTTGTTTGCTGGATCCATGAACGAACAGCCAGGACACCATCCTAAGGAAATCCATGACTCATTTCAAGAAAACGAGCAGGATTGGACCCAGGTCGCGCATTCCTTGTCCTGGGTACTTTGGCTGCACCCAGGACAAGAAGTTGAACTCTCTCTGCATCGCGGATCAGGGAAAAGTCCGGCCGGCCTCACAGTCAGAAGTGCGTCCAAGTCGAGGCCGCTCTCGATGGGTCACCCCATCTTCGTTCACTTCCTTGAGGCGCTCCTTGACTTGCTGAAACTCCTGGGAGTCGACCCTGAGATCGTCCTTCTCGGGCAAATACTCGATCTCACTGAAGGTCCCCACGATCCGCTCGAAAAAGGGTGGATGGGTTCGAAAAAAACTAGCCGACTTCACGTAGCCTTCCTCGCTGGCCATCTTGTCAAAAAAGGTGATGAACCCTCTCGGATCATAACCCGCATTCCAGGCGTACTGTGCGCCCAGCTGATCCGCCTCCTCCTCATAGTCCCTACTGACTCCCAACAGGGTCAGGTTCAACGCCATGCCCAGACCGAAGAATCCGTACTGGAGGGCATAGTAGGTTCCCGCCCCGACCACGCCACCCGTGAAAATGAGCGCCGCAACCTGAGCCGCTTGAAGAAAAATATTGGCGATGTTGGCCTTGCCCATCAGTCGAGCCCCGTGCCGGGCGGTCACATGAGCAATTTCATGGGCGATGACCCCCGCCAGTTCGGATTCCGTTTCCGCTTTCTCGATCAAACCCGCATTCACGTATAGAAATCCTCCCGGCAAGGCAAAGGCATTGATCTCGTCGCTGTCAAGGACGGTGACCTTGAGCGGAACGCTCAGGTCTGAATTTGCTGCGATCTTGCCAGACAACCGGTCGATGTAATGGGTCACTTCGTCATTTTCTAACGGCGGCGGCATCAGGCCCGACGCCTTCATGTCGCGGACGGCCTCTTCTCCTGTTATTGTGTCCTTCTCCTGTCCTTTCTTCAGCACTCGAACCCCAATGTCCTCCACATCTCCATAGCGGCGCTCGCGAGCCCGTCCGGAGGCAAGGGTCTCTTCAATCCCTTTTTTCCTGCCGGGCCATTGTTGGATGAGATCCAGCTTGGCAAACCGGTTCTCGAAAGCCAGGGGCAACCCCTGTTCACGCTCGGTCTTCTTTCCCTCCAGTTGTGTCTCCAATGACTGTATCTCGCAATGCACCGCGCTTCGTTCGATGCGCATAAGGTCAGTGTCCCGGGAGCGTTTCTTGTTCAGATCTTCCAGACCGTCACGGAGTGCTTTGAGCTGTTTCTCCAGATCCTTCTGTTCGTCCTTCAGTCGTTTCTTTTCAGACTTCTCTTCCCGTTTCAGCTCTTTTTTGAGGGCCGCCATCTCTTTTCTTGTGAATTCCAGGTCAGCGGCCTTCTCCAGAATGAGTAAATAGGGTCCGTTGACCAGTGCTTTGAGGGGAGGGCGTTCGACATTGTCCAACGTCGCCGCCGCAACAGGAGTCCAGATTAGTAGTCCGGCCAGACCCATGGCCATGATCTGTCGGGTCATGGAATGTTTAGCCCGCATTTCTAACACCCCCTCTACTGCATCGGCGCCGCTTCGTGACG
>JAZFRU010000239.1:0-10242 GCA_036445815.1 Acidobacteriota bacterium
TCAAGGGTCTCGAGGAATTCCTCCACCACTTCATGGACCATTCTCTCTTCCCCGTCGACTTGAAAATTCATTCGCCGCATCTGACCTTCATTGATCGTGCCAGACAATGCCAAGAGAACCTCTCGTAACTGCGGATACCGCTCCAGTGTCGCGGAGCGAAAGACAGGAACGCCATCGTAGGGGGGGAAGTAACTCTTGTCGTCCTCCAACATGAACAGATCCAAGGCTGCTATCAGACCGTTGGTAGCATCTCCGGCGATGAGGTCCACGTTCCGGCCAGCCAGAGCGCGGTAGGTCAATCCCAACTCCATGACCCTGGGAGGTTTCTGAAACACCAGATCGTAGGTTTCAGACAGACCCGCAAAGCCATCCGCTCGCTCGATGAATTCGTAGCCGAAAGCCGCCAACCATCCTGGAGCAAAAGGCGCCGCCTGGCTGATGGTTCGAATTTCGAGTCTCCGGGCATCCTGGTTTCGAATGAGAATGGCAAAGGTGTTGTCAAAGCCGAGGGGTTCCATCCATTCGATCCCAACCTTCAGATACTCTTCCTTGACACGGTCGTAAACCAGCTGAGAATCGTGAATAGGTTCATTCTTAAGAATAGCGGTGAAAGCGGTTCCGGTATATTCGACGTAGCCATCGATTTCTCCGGAACGCAAAGCTTGATCACAGATAAAGGTGCCCCCCAGATTGAACTGCCGCCTTACCGGCAAGTCGGTTTTATTTTCGATCTGCTGGGCCAACAATTCTCCTAAAATCACCTGCTCCGTGAAGTTCTTGGAACCGATGACAATCCCCTGGCTTGAACCACAGCCATCCATGGGAATCCAGGTCAGAAGAACAAGGCCCAGGACTCGGACAACCGTTTTCATACCGACCGTCTTTCACCCTTGAGAGTCCGGCCTTTCCCGGGGGCCAGCCTCCGTTCCGCCTGGCCGAGGCAAAAGTCAGCCAATAAGGCCAAGAGAGCCGCGGGAATCGAGCCCGCCAGAATGAGGGTGGTATTCACACTGGCCACTCCTCTGAAAATAAACATGCCCAACCCTCCGGCTCCGATGGCGGCCGCAATGGTGGCCAGCCCCACCGAACTGATGGCCGCAACCCGAATCCCTGCCAGAATGACGCCCAGTGCCAGCGGCATCTCCACCTGCCACAGCAGTTGAAAATCCGTCATGCCCATCCCTCTTCCGGCCTCGCTGATTGACGGGTCCACACCTTTGATTCCAGCATGGGTGCTGCGCACAATCGGCAGGAGGGCGTATAGAGTCAACGCCACAATAGCCGTACTGGCACCGATACCTCCCACCAGGGGGACCGGGATAAGGAATCCGAAAAGAGCCAGGCTGGGGATGGTCTGAACGACATTGGTAAACCCGATGATACCCTTCTCCAGGGAAGGCTTCCGGGTAACCAATACACCGGCCGGAATACCGATAACGGAAGCAACAGTGATGGCCACCACAACCATCCACAAGTGCTGTCCGGTCAAGGTGGCGATCTCTTCCCAATTGGCGACAAAAAACTGCCACAGATCCATATTTAACTCCTTAGAAGAGCGCTGGTCTGCGACCAGCGCGTTTCACGTTCCACAGTCAGGTGTAAATTCACCTCAACCGAGGTTATCTTGCACTTCTCTGGCCATCCTCAGCGGTTGCAGGAAGGCGCGGACACTCGGATCGGTCGAGGTCAGCAGTTCCTCCGGAGTGAGTGTCACTGTCAAATGGCCCTCCACCATGAGTCCGATTCGGTGTCCCAGCGCAAGGGCTTCCCCGATGTCATGGGTCACGAACAGCAGGGTCTTCTCCAAAGTGTCTCGCAGCGTTTTGAATTCCCGCTGGATTTCATGACGGGTCAGGGGGTCCAGCGCTCCAAAGGGCTCATCCATTAACAGAATGGGAGGATCCGCAGCCAACGCTCGTGCCACACCGACCCTTTGTCTTTGACCGCCCGAAAGTTCGGACGGATAGCGATGGATAAAATCCTCCGGATCCAAACCCACCAGGCCCAGCATTTCCCGGACCCGACCGTTTGTGGCATCCTGATCCCAATTCTCCAGAGAAGGCACCAGTGCAATATTTTGCTCCACCGTGAAATGCGGGAACAGGCCAACTTCCTGAATGACATATCCGATCCGACGACGAAGCTGAATCGGATCCCAGCTGTCGGTTGCTTTCCCCTCCACCCACACCTTGCCACGGGTAGGTGCCAGCAAACCATTGACCAGTTTGAGGGTGGTGGTCTTTCCACATCCGCTTCGACCCACCAGTACCAGCGTCTCACCTGGAGCTATCTGCAGATTCAAATCAGAGAGAATCTCCCGTCCTGCCCGCTGATAGAAGATCCCTTGAAACTGAACGGAAGGCTCAGGCATTTGATCGTCCCCTCATCCCCCGCAATGTACACCTTTGCCGACAGCTTCGTCGAGCATTCCCCGATGAGGACGATAAAATCTGGTTAAAAATCGGAGGTGGGTTATAATCTGCACTCTCAAATTCGAAAAAGGAGATGGAAGAACATGGCCTACGATCCCAGAAAAAACAGTCGAATACTTCTTGATGGACCTGATCGAGCCCCGGCTCGATCCTATTTCAAAGCCATCGGCTTCACCGACAAGGACCTCAAACGCCCTCTGGTCGGAGTGGCTCACTGCTGGATCGAAGTGACTCCCTGCAACTTCAACCACCGGCAGCTGGCTAAAAAGGTCAAGGAGGGCATTCGTGCCGCCGGAGGCACCCCCATTGAGTTCAATACCATCACTGTTACAGACGGCATTGCCATGGGGACGGAAGGAATGAAGTCCTCCCTGGTGAGTCGGGAGGTGATTGCCGATTCCATTGAACTGGTGTGTCGAGGACATCTTTTTGATGGCCTGGTGGCCATCACCGGTTGCGACAAGACCATTCCTGGATCGGCCATGGCTCTGCTCCGTCTGAACCTTCCCGGTCTGATTCTCTATGGAGGCTCCATTGCCCCGGGCGAATATGACGGGAAGAAATTGACGGTTCAGGACGTCTTTGAAGCAGTGGGCGCCTACAATCAGCAATTGATCAGTAAAAAAGAACTTACAGGCATCGAAAACCATGCCTGCCCAGGAGCCGGAGCCTGTGGCGGCCAGTTCACCGCCAACACCATGGCCACCGCGCTGGAGTTGTTGGGCATCTCACCCATGGGCTACAACGGCGTCCCCGCAACCGATCCCAACAAGGACAGAGTCGCCTTCGAGAGCGGCCGCCTGGCCATGAAAGTGCTCAAAAAGGGCATCCTTCCCCGTGACATCGTCACTCGTAAAGCGCTTTTGAATGCCATCGCCGGGGTCATGGCCACCGGCGGTTCAACCAATGCCGTCCTTCACTTTCTGGCCATGGCCAAAGAAGCCGGAGTGCGGCTCTCCATGGCGGATTTCGACCGCATGTCCCGTAAAACTCCACTGCTTGCCGATCTCAAACCGGCGGGAAGATTCACGGCACCCGACATGCACCGGGCCGGAGGCATGCCTCTGGTGGCCCGACATCTGCTCAAGGCCGGCATCCTACATCCGGATGAACTCACCGTAACTACCCGATCCATAGGATCCGAAGCTCGAAAGGGACGTGCCAGAAAAGGTCAAGAGGTGATTCGTCCCGCCACCAATCCTCTCAAGAAAAATGGGGGCATGGTCATCATGCGTGGAAACCTGGCGGAGGAAGGCGGCGTCATGAAAACCACCGGCGTGAAACGAACTCGCCACGAAGGCCCTGCCCGTGTCTTCGATCGGGAAGAAGATGCATTCAACGCAATCAAGGCAGGGAAAATCGGCTCCGGAGACGTTGTGGTAATTCGCTACGAAGGTCCGCAGGGCGGCCCTGGGATGAGAGAGATGTTAGGGGTGACAGCTGCCGTGCAGGGTGCCGGTCTGGGAGATCACGTCGCCCTGATCACGGACGGACGCTTCTCGGGTGCAACCCATGGATTCATGGTGGGCCATATAGCACCGGAAGCCGCGCGTGGCGGTCCCATTGCCATTGTCCGCAACGGTGATACCATCCTTCTGGATACCGAAAAGCGCCTCATACAACTGTCCCTGTCCAAGGCTGAAATCAAGAGAAGATTGAAACAGTGGAAACCGCCAAAACCCCGATACAAGACCGGCGTCCTGGCCAAGTATGCCCGCTCGGTCTCCACAGCCTCCGAGGGGGCGGTCACCAGCTAGCCCGCCATCACACATTTCAGATTGTCTCGCTGGCTTCGCTGGCCAGAACCCTGAGAAATCAGAGAAATTTAACCTGTTGTTTCAATTATTTAACGAATTATTCCTAAGTTTTTCCTTGAGCCTGGAGATGCGTTGGAACGATTCCTCGATTCGGCCTCTGGAAACGACACCCTGATCGACCAGACGCCGTAAAATGTTGAAGGCTTTTTCGGCAATCTTGGGGTCGTAGCTGGAATTATTGGCAAAGAGCAGGATATCCACTCCCGCTTCCACCGCTCGTTCAATCCCCTTCTCCAGCGTGTAGTTTTGAACGATCGCCCCCATCTGCATATCGTCGGACACGATCACACCCTGAAAACCCAGATCCTGACGGAGCATGGTCGTGATAACCGCTCCGGAGAGGGTCGCCGGATACTCCGGATCCCAGTCGGCATTGAACAGATGTGCCGTCATGATCATGTCAGGAAGCCCTTCCTGGATGAGGCGGCGGAAGGGTTCCAGTTCGACGGCTCCCCACTCCCCTGTCACCTCAGGCAGCCCCAGATGACTGTCCTCTCGACTCGAGCCGTGACCGGGGAAATGCTTGACTGCGGAAAGAAGACCTCTTCGGTGGAATTCTTCAATCGTCCAGCGCCCATGGCGCAGCACCCGATCAGAGTCTGACCCGAAACTGCGTTCCAGTGCCGCAATGACGGGGTTGTCGGGATTTACGGCCAGATCCAGCACCGGAGCAAAATTGAGATTGATGCCCAGGTCTGTCAGGAGGTCCGCCATCTCACCCGCGCTGGACCGAGTCAGGGACTCTTCATCCCTGCGGCCCAGTTCAGCGGCGGATAGCGTGGCGGGAAAACCATGTCTCTCCTTGAGACGAACGACCCGACCTCCTTCCTGGTCAATGGCAATAAAAAGAGGGCTCCGGGCTGCTCGCTGGAGCTGATCCGTCAACCGGTGGGTCTGGGCGGCAGAGACGATATTCCTGACAGTTGATCGAGAAGGCACGTCATAGTCAAAAAGAACCACCCCACCTAAATGCAGGTTCCCGATCAATTGCAGAAAAGGATCTTCCTCCGTTAATTCGGTGCCCCTGAAGCCCACCATGAGCATCTGTCCAATCCAACGGTCCAGATCCTCACTCCCGGATTGCGTCTCCTTCAATTCGGGCACCCCACCGCCTGGAATGCCGCCCTGCTCTCTTGAAGGAGAGGAGGCCAGGCCACTCACCATGATGACCAGCAGCGCCGAGAGCCTCACGAGAATGATCCTCATTGGAGGTGGCTGCTCCTCTTTGAAAAACTGGAGGTTGTTACCGAGACATCCATGAGTAGGTTCAATAAAAATATCGCCGGTCATCCTCCGGGTACAGATGTCCCACAAAATCCTGATATCCGTTATACCGCTGGGTTGGAAGGCGTTCCTTGGTGTTCAAAAAGATCTCAGAGGCCTGACTCCAGCGAGGATGATCAAACCGGGGATGGGCATTGGCCCAAAAGCCATATTCCTTCGAAGCGTCGCTCCAGAATGTCCGGGGCCGATGCTTTGTGAACTCAATGAGAACAATCGACTTGATACTCTTGAAGCCATATTTCCAGGGAACGACGATGCGGATCGGTGCACCACTTTGCTTATTGAGTGGGTGTCCGTAAATGCCAAAGGTCAACAGGGTCAACTCATTCATGGCTTCTTCGATGCTCAGGGCCTCATAGTAAGGCCAGTTATAGGCCGAAAGACCCCTTTGACCGGGCATCTGAGCAGGGCGCAATAGTGTCAAAAAGCGCACATACTTGACATCCGAACCGAGATTGAGTTTCTCGATGAACTGGGAGAGGGGATAGCCCGTCCAGGGAATATTGGCCGACCAGGCTTCCACACAGCGAAGATGGTAAAGGCGTTCCTCCAGCTGCCCCATACGGATCAGATCATCCAGATCATAGGTGCCTTTTTTCTCAACCTCTCCCCTGATTTCCACCTTCCAGGGATCGGTGTCAAACTCTTTCACCAGATCCTTCACTCGCTGTTTGGTGGTCGTGAATTCGTGAAAATTATTGTAGCCGGTGGCCAATGTTTCCGCCGTCACACCTCTGTCCGTCTGAAACCTGGGATTGCGAGCGGCTGGAAAGAGGTCTTCCCATTGCTGGGTCCAAAACGGAGGTACCTGTCCGTAGGGCCCGTTGGAAGGGGCAGGCCCGGCCGAGTCGGCCGGGGCTCCATCGACTCCCTCAGCACATCCGGACAGCATGGATAACCCTAACCCTGTGGAGCCCAGGGTCTGGAGAAAGTGACGCCGGCTGGAATAGGTGGACTCCGAAGTGACCTGGGAAGCGGGAATTCTATCCCAAGCCTTCTTGAACTTCAGGTAAGACATTCAGAAAGAGAGCTTATCACTCCGGAAAAACCGACAACAAATCAATTCACCAAGGATAGTGGCGGTCGCTGACCGGACCACCAGCCACCGGCTCCTTGAGACAGCGAGCGATCAACACCTCTGAACTGACGGCCCAGCGGCTCACGACATGATGGTGCTCGATCTGCCACCTGTCGGCCGAGAGCAGCCCCCTTAAACGGAGAGGCCGGCATCCACCCACCCGTTGGGGTTTGATGGCATGAACCAGCTGCCATGCTGACGAGAGAAGATGCGACGGCCAGGTGTTCCCATGGGTCAGACTGATCAGACACAGTCGACCGTTCCCCTTCACGGTTCGATGAGCCTCGGCCAATAGCTTGAGGATGTCCTCCTCACTCAACAGATCAAGGACATAGTTACAGACAAAACAGTCATAAAGATCCTCTGCATCGGTCACACACATGGCCCCGTCTGACTGACGCACCTCGACACGGCCGGCCCAGGGTTCGAGTCTCTGAAGGCTCAACCCCACCATGGTCGCGCTGATATCCACTCCCACATAATGACTGTCGGCAGGTAAATGCTCGGAAAGCAACTCTTCGGCAAAGCGACCGGTTCCACACCCGAACTCGAATACGGACAATGCTTGATCGAAGCCTGCATGAGCCCTCAGGTCAGCACAGGCGACGTCCTCATAGAACCCCTGTCGATCCTGCCTGGATCCGAAACGGTCGTAAAGCTCCTGGGCTTCCTGATGGGTCAATACAGGCATGGATTCGCTTGGTAAGGAAAAACAGAAAGGCGCCGGGGGAGGGAGTGCGAGGGCGCACCCATGTCCCCTCTGACCATCCACTTCTATCTCTGAGAGGTCTCCCCTTGATCTTACCGCGAAAAATGACGCTCGATAATTCTGCGATAGGCGAACGCCGCCACCGTGGCGGTCGGAGCTCCGTAGCCAATAGTAGCTCCGAAGGGAGTCGCACTGGCATCGACGATCAGAAGATTTTCCACATCATGCGATTCAAAGTAGGGATTGACCACCGAGGTCCGCCGATCACTCCCGGCCCTGCAGGAACCGGTATTCGAGTTGAAGGAGGTTCCCGTCGGACTTCGAGTTTCCACCACTTCCTTGGCTCCCATCTCTCGCATAATGCTCTCCGCCACCTCCTTGGCCTCACTGAACAGCGGCGCCAGGCTGGGATGATATGGATCATAGGACCAGCCCCCTCTCTCATCCATCGACCCGTAAACCTGGGTTGGACGAATCAATCGAATCAGAATCCGCCCCTGATTGGTCAGCAGGGATTTAGCTTTGGTTCGCAGCTGAGGATTCGAAATCTGACGCATGAAATCTTTATGTTCGCGGCCAAACTCAGGCGCCAATTCGTTCAGAGCGACCCGATCAGGATCCCCCAGAGTTATGGGTTCCCACCGAATCTGAAATCGCTCCATTCTTGGATCGGATCCGGTATCGTGAATCACATAGAAGCCCCCATCGGCATAGGCCCCATCCGTCATCGGCTCCGAAAAGGTTCCGGTCAGAACCATGGGTCCCGGCCTCCCATCAATATTCCGTCCAATGTTGGAGTTTTCCACCAGAGTCCTGGCTCCCAGCAAATCGCGTGGCCCATAGCCGGAACGCATCAACAATAACGGCGTCCCAAACGCTCCACAGGAAACAATGATCTTGGGAGCCGTAATTCTCTTTACCGTTCCCTTCTGATTGTAGATAACGCCCGTGGCTCGCCGGTTTTCGATCTCAATTTTCTGGACCTCGGCGTCGGCAATGATGTTTACACCGTGCTTCTCGACGATGGGCAAATAGGCCACAAAACTACCCATGCGGGAATCGTACTTGCAGAAATTGGATCCCTCACACCCCCAGCACATGATGCAGTTCTTTTTGGCCACCTGAGAATCCACCACGGCCAGGCCCATTCGCTTGGCCGTATCTCGATAGAGACGGTCGCCGTAGGGGACCATGGCATCCGGCCGGGTATGGATGTTGAACATTTCAGCCACTTCCTCGGCCGCCTCACGGAAGTTTCCTGATGTCCACCCGGTGGCATCGTGCACTTCGGACCAGGCCCGGTAATCCTGCTCTCTCGGCACCCGCGTCATGGCTCTCCAATGCAGACTGCCTCCTCCCACGACACTGCCGCCGGAATGGGGAAAGGTATTGGGACCATCGGGGCCGTCCGGGTAGTACTGCATCTGATAGCGGCCGTTCTCGTGAAACTCCCGGGTAAGGTGGGTGAACATTTTGCGGCGCAGCGGTACTCCATAGCCGGAATTGGGAGTTCCCGGCAGATAGGGCCCTCTTTCCACCAGGGCCACTTTAAGGGGTTCTCCGTTCCGGGGATTCACGCCCTTCTCTGCCACTCGAGCAGCCACCAGAAAGCCCGCCATACCTGATCCCACGATAATCACATCATAATTTTCATCGGCCATGACTCATCCTTTCCCGGGTGATTGGTATTGTCTAGCCCGGATTATACATAAATCCTGGGTCGGCCACCTCTCGGGTTCAGGTCTGTCTCCGGCCATCAGACCCGCTCCACCCTCGCCCCTTACCCCGCCAGGGCCTTTTGAATCTCCGAGGCTACCCATTCCGCTTCACGTTTGTCCTGGATGTTGTTCCCCACGGTTATGGGCCGACTGTCCCGGGTGATCAATACGACGTTGTAATAGAGCTTTCTCCCGGCCTGCATACCCCGCTTGACTTCGACTCCGACAATAACATCATGGGACAGTTCTCTCACGCTTCCAAAGCCCAGAAATCGCCGGCTGACTTTCACGGTTTCCGACTGCACCACTAATTTACTGGTACGACCCCACATCGACAGTACCGCCAAAAAGAAAAGCACATCGAAACCCGCAAAGACTACTTGAAACAGAAGAGGGGCATCCAGATAAAACAACAACCCCACCACGCCACTCCACAGGACCAGAAAGGCAGTCAATCCTAGGGCTGCTCCCTTGTTCCGGGCGGCGGGGAAATAGAATATGGTTCCCTCTTCGGTCCGACTCACCCTGAGAGTTGGCTCCTGAGGTGGCTCCTGTGTTGAGAGAGACGCTTCTTTGGCATCTCCGGCTTGCACAACCGTATGGCTGGCTTCGGTCTTGAAGATCGGAACTTCGAAGATCGAATCATAGTCCACACCCGGCAGCGCACCCGCCGCAGTCATTCTCCAGCTCACCCCCTCAGTTGAATCCGTGGGTCGACAATCAGCTGGAATAGCGAAGGCCACCGGACAGGCTGTTCCTTGGAAACCTTGAAACAGCTGCGCCGCGTCCACTCGGATATTCTCTTGCCACAGTATCCTTTCCTGGTCCTGACGCCTGGAGGTCCTACCCAGACGGATTCCGGGAGTGGTTCCAGGCGAAGCTGTCTCACTCGGGCTCGACTGGCCCGGACTGCGCTGGACACAGGTGAGTTCCAGTTGAAATCCATCTTCTGGATACCCCTTGATCCGGGTATTAATGGTGCCCCGCAGATCACCGCCAAGAATACCCGGCAACGTCTGCAGTTCCAGAGTCGATTCACCAAATTTCTTCCAGCGAAGGGTTGCCCGAATCGCCCAAATCAGCATAAACAGACCGACCAAGGGGAAGATCAGTATGAGCAGCGCGACCGGCCCTTCATCTCTCAAAGCCTCTGGAAACTGCAGAATCACCAGTGGAGCACTGATCAGATTCCAGAACGCGGTGA
>JAZFRU010000240.1:0-2660 GCA_036445815.1 Acidobacteriota bacterium
CAGCAGCCTGAAAATGGGGCAGACATGCTCGTCGTCAATGCCAGGATCGTCACGGTCGACAATGATGACTTCACGGAGAATCTGGGAACCATCGTACAGGCCATGTCGGTGAAAGGAGGGAAGGTACTGGAGGTCGGAACCAATGACCAGATTCGAGCCGGTGCCGGACCCAATACCCAGGTTTATGATCTGAAGGGGCGCACAGTTTTGCCGGGACTCGTCGTCGTTCATGAGCACCCCAACGACTGGGATCCGGTGTCTCCGGCTCAGCTGAAGGAGGTGTTCAAGGACGACAGTAAGATCATTTTTCGCTGGATCGAGGGGAGTCCTGCTGAGCAGATTCGCAAGTTTCCCGAGATGTTGAAACAGGCCGTAGCAAAGGCCGAACCGGGGAAGTGGATCTACTTTGTTTTTTCTCTTGGGGACAGGTACCAGTACAGCACGGGCGGCAACGGCGGCTTTGGGGCTCCCAATGTGAATGTGCTGGATGGCAAGCTCATTCCCAAAGCTCTGCTGGAAGAAATCGCTCCCAACAATCCAGTGGTCTTGCGCAATGTGTTCACGGGAATGCTCATCAATGATCGAGCCTGGGAGGAATCAAAGAAAGTCTTGCCTTGGTCGGAAGTGACCAAGGACATGAATGAGTTTGGTAACGGTAGTGGATTCCGTTGGATGTTCAGTGAGGTGATCATGCGGGATTTCTATCCCGAGTATCGGGAACTGGCACGGCTGGGCCAGTCGTTCTGGGCGGGCTACGGGATGACGACCTATGCCTCGGAATGCTACAACCCGAGCTGCGTGAAGGTGTACAGCGATCTGGCCGATTCCGGCCAGAAAGCGATCCGCACGGGCTGGAAGTGGAATTGGCGGCAGCGCAGTTTTTACGACGACCCCTACTTTACAAACTTCATGGTCTGGGCTGAGGGAAAAGGGAACGACTACTGGTGGTATATGGGCTCCCGTCCCGTTGTTCGCTCTGGAAGCGGATGTACGGACTATGAGTTGCGAGCAACTTTCAGGGATCGAGCGAGCAAAGAGGAGTTGGAGCGAATGCAAAATGCCCGGCAAAATTGTGCCTGGGCACCTGGCAAGCCGGATCGAGAAAATCTTTACCGTTACATCAGAGCCGGGGGGCGGTTTATCAATGTACACAGTGTTGCCGACAAGGACATTGACTACATGATGGATATCATCGAGGAAGCGAGCCGAGATGCAGGTTTTACGCTGGAAGAGATCCGGGCCAAGCGGCATGGTTTTGATCACACGGTGATGGCCCCCCGTCCCGATCAGCTGGAACGGATGAAGCGATTGGGAATGGTGACCGGGGGTGATGCCATGGAGATCTTCCAGGCGGCACCGGCGATTCTGGACATCTATGGCGAGGTAGCGGTGAAACATGTGGTGCCTAAGAAGATGCTGTCCGAAGCCAAAATCTACAACGGATTTGAAGTGGACCGGGCTCTGGTAGCCACAGATCTGACCATCTTCTGGGTCCTGGCTCGACTCATGGACCGGAAGGCGTGGGATGGGCAGGCCTATGCAACGGGTCAAGCCGTGGGTCGGGGATTAGCGCTCAAGAGCGCGACCGCTTTTGGAGCTTATTACTTGATGAAGGAGAAGGAATTGGGCTCTTTGGAAGCGGGCAAACTTGCCGATTTCATCGTGCTGGATCGCGATTATGTGACGATTCCGGAGAGCGATATTGAGAATACTCAGATCCTCATGACCGTGGTCGGGGGCCAAGTGGTACACCTGGTACCTCCTCTGGCCGGGGAACTCGGGCTGGAGCCCGTTGGGGCCCAATATGAAACGGGCTTTTGGCAAGAAAAATATGGCTCCAGGTAACCGGCGACGGGTACTGTTTCTGGGACTCATGGTAACAGCCGCCTGGGTCGTTACCCTGACCGCTCAGGAGAAGACCGTCCGGGTCAACCTAAGCGGAAACACCATCACCGTTAGCCCTGAGGACAAGAACGTCAGTACCCTGGTGCGGATGCTTTCGGCCGACCCCGAGATGAAGATCACCGAGGTCCGTTCCGACATCGAGTTTCCTTCCAGACATGTTTCCTTTCTCAAAGGAACTGCCAAAATCGAAGGCGACAGATACGAGGCGAGAGTTGAGGCCGATCCGGAAGATGAGTTCAAATCGAGATTGTGGGTGACCCTCTCGGCCGTGCCAGGACGCCAGCTTTCCTCCGGCGTCATCGCGGAACTGGAATTTAAGATCTCCGCTTCAATCCCGGATGGGTTGCTGGAGTTTCCGGTCTCTTCTGTAATTTCTCTTGAGGACTCCCCCAGTCGGTTGGAAAACGTGGCAGGAGATCCTGGGCTGATAGCGGTGTCGAACACTGCCCCGGTCATTATCGCCTGCTTTTTTTATATGCATTAAGTCAGCTCGCTTCGCTCGCAGAAAATAGAAAATTGAAAAACAAGAAGAAGTTTCTTCTGGATCCTGACCTCTGGATTCTTCTTTTCAGGTTTGGAATTTGGGATTTGTTTTGAATTTGGAATTTGGGATTTGGAATTTCCGCTGACCGCGGTCAGCGGTCTTTTTTCTTCCCACTTCTTCCTCTATGATAAAGGGATTATGAACAAGCTCTATTTCCAAGAGTTGGAAACTCCGCTCGGTACCTTGGTGGTGGTGGGAAACTCAGAGGGGA
>JAZFRU010000241.1:0-2883 GCA_036445815.1 Acidobacteriota bacterium
CCGTACTGACCACAAGCGACATCAATCAGGAAAGGTCACAACCAGAGTGAGGGCAAGATGAAGAAATCCATTCTGTATATTCTGTTGGCGGGACTGTTTACTCAGGTGGCGTACGGCGTTCTGGTCGTCACCGTGTATGGCCCCAAGCGTTATGAGAGGAGTGACCATAAAAAGAACGAATTCCTAGAGGCCTTCCCGGCGGTAAGAGGAGAAGCAGAATTGATCCTGTTCACTGGAGATACTGGGGACGGAGACCGTGTCCCGGATGCCAAGCTTTGGATCAACGGCAAGAAGGTGCTTGACAGGAAGGACTTTGAAAAGGCCCATGGCAAGGGCAAGGGCAAGGGCAAGGGCAAGGGCAAAGGCAAAGGCAAAGGCAAGGGAAAGGGAAAGGGAAAGAACTCTGGAAAGGAGGGCCTGGAAATAAGGGTCATGATTCGCCTTCAGGAGATGAACGAAATCAAGGTCGAGCTGAAAGGTCGCACGGGGGGCAATCTTACCGTTGAAATCAGACAGGACATTGAGGGTAAGTCCTTTGACCCAAGTGACGATGTTCTGGGTCTCGGCAATGTCCAGCACGACATCATCTCCTACTCCGGATCCACTCATGGAGATGAACTGGTTCTGAGTGTGACCCTGGCGAATCCCTTCAGTCCTCCAGGGAGCGGGCAAGAGAGTGAACTGGTGGTTGGATTCCTGGTGGACGCGGACCAAGACCCTGCCACAGGTCAATCAATTCAGTCGCTGCTGTCGGTTCCTCTGCCGGACGCCTTTGCCGCGGAACTGGGAATCGATTTTCTTGTCTCATCGGCGGTCACCGGAGGGTTTTCGGTTTCCTCCCTGACTCGGATCCTGGGAATGACTCCTGCGGTCTTTACCTCGGATACGGTGACCGTGAGAGTTCCGTTGTTTCTACTGGGAGGTGATGAGGGATTGGTCAATACGGGGGTCATCGTAGGAACGCCTGAAACCCTGGGAAGAGCCTTTGGAATCACGGATGTCGCCCCGAATGAGGGAGTCATGACCGTGAGCGAGATCATCAGTGTCAGTCCCGGGCCGGACACGATCACCATTACGACTCCGGAGACGGGGACCGAGCTCCTGGTTGATCTTGTCCTGGTTCGTGGCAACATCCAGGTCTCGTCTAATTCCGAGGCGGGTGTGACGGTCAATGGTATTCCTGGGGAACTGAGCCGCGGTGAGTTCGCAGCCTTGATCCCTCTTCAGCTGGGCACCAACCTGATCACGGCCACACTCGTAAATGAAACGGGAGATCGAACCACCGACTCGGTCACTCTTACCGTTCCCACCCTTCAAAGGGAGGCGCTTGAACTGGTTGCGAGTCCGCCCAATGGGGTGAACCCTCTGGAAGTGCAATTCGAAGCTCGGGTTCAGCTGGAAGTTTCCCCCGTGCTTTTTGAACTGGATTATGAAGGAGATGGAATTGTAGACTTCACCTCAGACCATCTTGAGAGAGTTCGCCATACGTACACGGAAGAGAAGCTCTTTTTCCCTACGCTGACCGTTATTGATGATTCTGGAAGGAAGACCACTGCAAGCACTCCCGTGAACGTTCTGGTTCTTCCTGACCTGGTTGAAAAATGGAACTCCATGAAGGATGCCCTGAAAAGAGGAGACATCGAGACGGCACTGGAGTCTGTTGCTTTCGAATCCAGAGATCGGTTCCGAGAGATCTGGCAGGCCATTTTCCCGGAACTCTCGATCATCGACTCGATCCTTCCGGACATCCAGTTAGTGGATGTGTATCGCACCACAGCAGAATTTCAGGCTGTCAGAATTGAAGATGGCATAGAGGAAAAGTTTTTTATTCTTTTCATCCGGGATCTCGATGGAATATGGCGAGTGAGGACGATGTAGATGGGAAAGACCAAGAGACACAAATCAGTCATTGCCGCGGTTGTCATTGTCTGTGTGCTGCTGTGGGCGGGATGGCTCAATTTTTTCTATGTCGATGGGGTCTACCAGGGCAAGATCCAGGACCTGGAGAGCGGCCGGCCGATCGAGGGAGCCGTGATCATGGTGATGTGGACAAGAGTGAGCCTCGGTGCCCACCCCGTGGAAACCTATCATGATGTCCAGGAGACCTTGAGCGACTCGGAGGGAAACTTCACCTTGCCGGGTACCTGGGGTCTAACCTTCCCCCTGGTGACGGGCGTCAAGGAACCGGTATTCGTCATTTTCAGGCCCCACTATGCAGCCTTCCGAGGAAGTTGGGATGCCCGGCTGTCTCCAGCTGGGCCGATTCAACGTTCTCAGCAGAATAAGGGAATGCTGTTCGAGTTGGGGCGTCTAACCGTTCGGGAGGAGAGAGTGGACAACATGGGGAAACTTTTTCTCCACCTGTGTGATCAGGAGCGCACTTTCCCCGACTGTATCCCCAGGGACCGGGTGCCTCATCTGATCCGGCTCGAGGACGCTGAATACAACGAGCTCTGGGCACAATGAAAGAACAACGAGGGAGAGAGATCATGAGGAGAGGCAGCAGGGCGTGGGTGATGGGCCTTCTGATACTTTGTGGAGGTGTCCAGGTTTATCCTTACTCGGTTTCGACTCACCGGGAACTGAGTCGTCGGGCCGTTCTGACCTCACAACTGGATGACTTCTTGAGACACCAGTTGGATGTCTCCCAGGGCATCGAGACTCGGTTTGCGCAGGAGACCACGGTGGTTGAGTTTGTCCAGACGGGAAGTATGGATGAAGACAACACACCTCGCTACTGCAATCACTTTCACAATCCTCTGCTGCCGTGGAATGAGGCGCAGCTCTTTGTGGACCTCCCCATTCCGATTCCCTTTCCGCTTCAAGTCGCGTGTGTCAACACGGCCAATCACTCCTCACTCCTGTGGGGACAGGGGCCTGAAC
>JAZFRU010000242.1:0-2348 GCA_036445815.1 Acidobacteriota bacterium
CGGGCCCCGACCTGCATGACATCGGAGTATTCCGCCACCAGTTCCACATCATCCGAGGAGAGAATCTCGGTGACGATGGGAAGACCTGTTTCTTCGCGGGCCTTGGCCAGGAGCTTGAGCCCCTCGAGTTCCATTCCCTGAAAACTGTAGGGCGAGGTTCTGGGCTTGAAGGCTCCGCCTCGGAGCATGTTGGCTCCCGCCTGTTTGACCTCCCGAGCCGCTGTCAGGATCTGCTCCTCACCCTCGACGGAGCAGGGACCCGCGATATTGGCGAATCCACCGCCGCCGATCTTCACGCCGCCTACCTCCAGAATCGTCTGTTCTTTTCTCATCTCCCGGGAAGCAAGTTTGTAGGGTTTGAGGATAGGGATGAGGCTCTCCACTCCATCCACCGAGACGAGGCCCTGCAAAAGACTCTTTCCCCTTTCATCTCCGATGGCTCCGATGACGGTCTGCTCCACTCCGTACATGGGGTGAGGCTCATAGCCCAGATCCTTGATCCGTTCCATGACGTGATCGATTTGCTGGCGGGATGCGCCGTTCTGCATGACAATGATCATTGAGTGCCTCGTATTTCTCCTGCTTCTGGATTGAAGCTTGACCACAATAATATCACGCGCCAGGCGGTCTGACGGTTGCATCCTGTCGGAGAGATCGTTACCGTAATCCCCATGAATCGTTCATGTCCTGGGATTCTTTCTTCCATCGTCTGGATTCTTGTTTGCTCCACAGGCCTGGCGCATGCCCAGCAACAGGATTTCGACAGCGTTGAAATCGGCACGATCGAAGTGGCAGAGGGGATTTACATGTTGACGGGATCCGGCGGCAATATCGGGGTCCTGGCGGGCGCAGACGGAGTTTTTCTCATCGATGATCAGTATGCTCCGCTGACTGAGAAAATACAGCGATCCGTGGCAG
The DNA here is from genome assembly GCA_036445815.1 of Acidobacteriota bacterium. GTDB lineage: Bacteria > Acidobacteriota > UBA6911 > RPQK01 > JADFOI01 > JAPYTY01. The sequence goes on from JAZFRU010000242.1 coordinate 919, forward strand.
CGATCAGTCCGGAACCGATTCGATTTCTCCTCAATACCCACTGGCATGGAGACCACACCGGCGGTAACGAAAATCTGGGTGAGGCCGGCGTGGTGATTGTCGCTCACGAAAATGTGAGAGCGCGGATGAGTGCGGAACAGTTCTTGGAGTTTTTCGGCTCCCGGGTACCTCCCTCACCGCTGGCGGCGCTGCCGGTGGTCACCTTCAGTGATACGGTAACCTTTCACCTCAACGGCGAGGAGATTCATGTCTCTCATTTTCCGCCGGCCCACACGGATGGTGATTCTGTGATTCACTTCCGCCGTGCCAATGTCATCCATACAGGAGACCTGTTTACCTATGAACAGTATCCCTTTATTGACCTGGCGAGTGGGGGTTCCATCGACGGGATGATCTCCGGGGCGAAGCGTCTCCTGTCCATCGTCAATGGGGAGACCCGGTTGATTCCCGGCCACGGACCGCTGAGCGACCGGTCCAGGTTGCAGGAGTTCCACGACATGCTGGTGACCATCCGCGACCGCATCGTTGAGGGCATGGCTGCGGGCCAATCGGTGGATGAAATCGTAGAGACCGAACCCGCCCGGGAGTTTGACCTGAAATGGGGCCAGAAATTTCTCAAGTCCGAGCAGTTTGTCCGGCTTGCTCATTCCAGTTTGCACTAACCCGGGCATGCATTAAGGAGCCTTCATGAAGAAATGGATTGTGTTGGGGCTGTTCTTTTCCGTCACAGGGGCGTTGTGGGCCCATACTCATCTGGGCAAAACCGTCACCACTAACTTGCCGGGTGGAATCGAGGTGAGCGTCAGCTATTCGATGACGCCTGCTCCGGAGATTGACCCGGCTGCAGCTCCAGTGGACACCTTCATCAATCCCTGGGCACCGCTGCTTCGAGTGTCTCAACCCGTGAAGTTGGGATCCGCCGACGTCGCCATGGGAATGTATACCCTCGGACTGATCAAGAGCGGTTCCGGAGAGTGGGCTCTGGCCCTGCATCCAGGCCGGCTGGTCCGGAAAGAAGCTCCCGTGGGGCCCCAGGTGATCCGGCTTGATTCCATGTACTCCAGTTCAGAGGGAACGGCTGATCATCTGGTGGTCGATTTCAGTTTGGGAAAGGGCAAACTGGAGGATAAGGTGGTCGTGACTTTTCATTGGGGCTCCATCTATCTGGCTGCAGAGTTGGCAGGGAAGGGTTAGGAACGTGAGGAACAAAAATGAAGGGAGCTCTTTGATCAGGATTGGCCTGGTCCTGGCCCTGGGGCTGGGAGTGGGATCTTCAGCGATGGCTCAGTTCGGTGCGCCCCCAGCCGTGGAGCTTCAACTGGATCGGATTCAACTTCCTCCCGGATTCCATATTGATCTTTATACCCGCGATGTTCCGGACGCTCGTTCCATGACCCTGGGATCCGAAGGGACCGTGTTCGTCGGCACCC
>JAZFRU010000243.1:0-3557 GCA_036445815.1 Acidobacteriota bacterium
TCCATGCCACGAGGATCAAGGTACCGGCACCCGCGTCAGTGTCGGTGAAAAGGGAAGAAAAGCCCCTCATGCCCCAGCTCCCACTGGGTGCAATGCCCAAAGTAGGTGAAAACACCCAACCGAGCCGGGTGATTCAGCAGAACCGGGACAGGAAGACCGGGACAGCAGAAGGGGTGCCGGCTAACTCGCATTTCTCACACCTGGGGCTTGATCTTTGTTGACAAACCCGCCTGCTAAGCGTGAAATATCGATCTACCCATGAGTAAAGCCACCCCATCAAACCAAAGCCCCCGCTACAGTCGAGTCTGGCCCATAGTTCCCGTGTTGGTACTGACAGGGATCTGGCTGGTCTCTATCTTTCTGCCGACAGAATCCCCCGAGGACCTGGTTCCGGTTCGCCGAAGCTGGACCGTGATGGGTACGGTCCTGGAAGCCACCGTCTATCGACCTGCCACGGCCACCGCACTTGTTCACGACGACCTGGAGACCGTTCACGACGTGGTTCTGGAGATCGACCGACTCATGAGCCTTTACCGTCCCGACAGCGAACTGGTGGCCTTCAATAACCAGAGCGGGATGGGCCCGGTCCCGATCAGCGCTCCCACCTTCCAGGTGTTCCAGGCCTCCCAACACTACAGGCGGCTCTCCGGAGGGGCCCTCGATGTCACGATCCAGCCCCTGGTCGAACTGTGGGGTTTCTACCAGATGGATCGGACCTCGACACCATCGCCAGAAGACCTTCAGGCGGTGCTGGGCCGGATAGGCGGCGATCGCCTCGACCTGGATTCGGCGGCAAAGCAAGCAGCACTGGCCAACGGAAGCCGAATTGATCTGGGGAGCATCGCCAAGGGGTATGCCATTGACCGGGCGGTGGCAGAACTCGACGCTCGTGGCGTCCCGGCGGCACTCATCGACCTGGGAGGAAATATCGGCGTTCTCGGTCAGCCTCCTGAAGGGAGACCCTGGAGTGTGGGAATCCAGAATCCCCGGGAGAACAACCTGATCGGCCGGCTTCAATTTCGAAGTGGAGCCGTCGCGACCTCCGGAGATTATGACCGATACTTCGAGGTTGGAGGGAAACGGTTCAGTCACCTTCTGGATCCTCGAACCGGATGGCCTGCAGCGGAGCTTTACGCCGTGACCGTCGTCGCACCCAACGCGACCGCTGCCGATGCCCTCTCGACGGCAGCCTTCATCCTGGGACCCGAGGACGGAATGACGCTCCTTTCTCAGTGTCAAGGGGTTGAGGGAGTCCTGATTCAGCGATCGGTGGATGAGCAGGAATCAAGCCAACTGGCAGTCAGCACCACCACCGGATCCAACCCGGAGGGAGCGATCACGTTTGCCCTCGAACCGGAGACGAATGCGATCCTGCGATCCTGGATCGAAGGATCCGAGGCATCCATCCTGCCCGACTGTGTTTTCCCTATTGCTCCGGAACAACTCCCCTAAACGGCGTACAAGTCATGGTTCCTGTTCAGGAAGGTATTTTTCCGGGAGCCAATATTCATTGGAATAGGTTCCCCTGAATCCTCTGAAGAAAATGGTCACTCCGTCGGAAAGATCCAGGTCTCCCGCAAAGCCGATAAGAAACTCAGTGTGGATACCAGGAAACGACCGGGGTCCGGTGATCTTTCCTGCAACATCTATAAAGAATTCCCGGTCTCCCTGGAGCATGTAAACGCGCAAGGCCGTATCGGCCATATCCAGGGAATGCTCGCCACCAACCCAGAAGAAATGCCGATTGTCGAGCTTTTCGATCATGGTCTCTCGCACTTCATTGTAGAAGTCTTCGTCCATGAAACAGACCCCGAGTTCAGGAGGATTGACATAGGCTAAGAACAGTCTGTCCCGCCTCCCCACGGCTATCTCAATGATACTCTCCTCATCGACAAGCTCCGCCCAGCTGGGGCACTCGGCGAAGGCAGGACTCAAGACACCACCGAGGGCCAGGGTGACACATTGAAGAAGGGATGCTCTTTTGATCATGATTACACCTCCTCAGGTTGACCGGGTTTCAATCTGAGCCAATGGGGGGATCTCGCGTCTGGCCGATGCTTTTTTTAGAATCAGCCAATGGGGGCACTTATTCGTATCCTGGTAAAGCTTCTCACAATCGTCACACCGAACGCATTCAGTGACCAGAATCTTGGGCCCTTGAATCGCTCCCCACTCACAGACCTTCTCACAGATCTTACAGTTGTCACATTCTCGCCATCTCTTGATCCGTAGAATCGTTAAATTGGAAATCACTCCAAGCAACGCTCCCAGGGGGCACAGAAAACGGCAATAAAAATTCCTGATGAAAACGGTGATCAACAGTAGAACTCCCAGCAGGCTCCACATCACCGTTGAACCGCTGAGAGTAAACATCCAGAACGGCTCGATGTATCGATATATTGAATTATCTCGAGTAACCAGAAAGTAGGCTACGGCACCGACCAGCAGCACATACTTGCCATAGAGAGCCGGCTTTTCCACCCGAGCAGGGAGTTCGAACCTGAGTTTGGCAGGGAGGATCCTGTCCAGAAGTTGAGTCAGAGCACCGAAGGAACAGATTCGCCCGCAGTAGAGCCTTCCCCACAGCACCGTGGATACGACAGTGAAAAGGATCAGAAGGTACCAGGACAGATTATATTTGAACAGCGGGAAATTCCACTCGAGGAGTCCGAAAATGTTGACCACTGAGACGAGGCTGCTTCTTAAAAAACCGAGGTACAGAATCGACACGATCATCGTCAGATATTTGAGCGTGGTATTTTTTTTAAAGAAACTGACCAGGGCCAGGGAGAGGAAAGAGGAAAGTGCCAGCAAGTCCACCAGCTGGTCGCCGATCACGCCGACCGGCTCCTCATCTTCACTCTCCTCATCGAGTAGAGCCTCCAGATCAGCAAGGGAAATCTGAGGGGAATCCGCCTGCTGTAACACCTCTGCAGGGATCTCGGGGCTCGCCTGCGAGTACCCGACCGGCATCTGGAAAAAGCAACACAGAAGGGCCACTCCCAGCACCGCCATCCTGGATTTCAAGGAGCTCCACCCTGTTGCTCCAGGTGCTGTTTTATGATCCTTCGGGCCCCTTTTCTGATCGATCGGGCGGAGGTTCCGATCGACATGGTGGCCCGCGATACGGCATCGACATCCTTTCCAACTCGAAACCGATCGAGGATGCTTTTGCCGATGAACTGCTCGGCAAACCTGGCGCGATCCACTGAAAAATAGCCGTACGGCTCTCTATGGGCGACAACCTTGATCCGTGTAATCTTGCCCTGCAAGTTCACACCAACGGCAATATTGATGGGGCCTTCGTACCCCCGCTCCCGGGGTTCAGCATCGATGGTAAAAAAAACAAACCCCAACAAACGTTTTTCTTCGGATTGTGGATCAATCTGATAGGCCTTGTAGTGCAGAGGTCTACCTTCCTTCGCTGAGAAGGCATCGGCTTCGGGAAACACCTCCTGAATATGCCCCTGTTCTGCCTCGGAGGTTAACGGGATGTACTGGGCGACAGGAGGATAACCGGCTACAAGGGATGGCTGCAGCTCAGCCGGAAGACCGAG
>JAZFRU010000244.1:0-4925 GCA_036445815.1 Acidobacteriota bacterium
GGGTTCAAGACCAGACTCGGACAGACTATCCGGTTTCAGAGTGTGGGGTCTCGTGAGGATCTCTCGGATCACTTCCTCGTTGTTGGCATGGGTCACAATAGTGGCCCCTTCCGCTGCATAAGCGCGGATGCCTCCGGCGTGGTCGGCATGATGGTGGCTGGTAATCAAATAACGTATCGGCTTGTCGCCTACCGATTCTCGAATCTGTCGGATCGCTTCCAGGGAATGCATCTCGTTGCCAGGTCCTTCGATCACCGCGATGAAGTCCTCGAATTCCACCCACATGTTGTTCATGTGCATGCTCTCTCCGAAATAGACTCCGTCTGCCAATTCCGAAGTCGCAACCTCGATGGTGTCACCGTGCCCGATCTCCCTGGCCAGTTCCTCGAGTCCCTCGGCAATCTGGAGCCGCTCCTCAGGGAGTTCCCCATTGATGCTGATCGATGACCACTCCCGCACCTGGGTCACTTCGCCCATCGCTTCAGTGGTCTCTTTGAATGGCAACTGAACTCCGCCGGCATCTCCGTAGTCGGCAAAGGTTCTCACCTTGGCCAGATCTCCATAAGGATTAGTATCCTCTGTGAACTCCAGTCTGGAGATGAGATGAGTGGAGCTATCCACGGAAACGCGGTAGGTGGTGCCATCGATAAATCGCAGGGTAACCTCCTGGTTCTCGCTCATCCCTTCGATGGTACTTTCACTTCCCAGGGCGTGGACCAGGAATTTGGCAATGTCTCGATCCCACTCCGTCTTGTATCCTGTTAACTGGTGGGGTTCCAGAGGTCTGAGGGCCATGCCGAAGACATCCCGATAGCCTCCCTTTTCCCAGTCTGCCACGGTAGGAATTTCCCGATCACCGCTCAGGTTCAACTCACGGGGAACGGTGAAGTCAATAGTCTGCTTGAAGGCGCTGGTTCGTCCCACCAGGAGCCGTTCAGTGGTGACGTGCCCCTGTCCCAGGGAAGATCTTTGGGAGGTGCCTTCACGGTGAATGTTATCGATGGTGCTGAGAGCTTCCAATCCACCCATCGCCTCCGCTGCTTGTTCAAGCAATTGCCGGCCCTGCTCCGCGGGGTCCGGTTGAGCACAACTGAGCTGAAACAGAACGAGAAAAGGAAGGAGCAGAAACAAAGGGCGACGTTGGGTTTTGGCATTTAGTGGATTCATGTGTTTCTCCTTTTAGTGCTTGGCCGGAATACGGCACTGCTGTGATCGAAAAAGAGCCCGTACGGTGGCTTTAACCTTTGCGCCCAGTTAGAGCTTCGAGGTGCCGGCGCAAAGGGATGAGTCGATGGGAAGTATGGCGAATGAATTTACCCCTCTCTAGCCCGGATGGTGCATCATCCAGATTCGGTCGATTGCCTGACCTATCCCCTGGCCAGCGATCAGTTCTATCGTACTGACTTACTGGGGCCGATTGTTATCCGGGCCGTCCCTTTTTGTCAAGGCGGGATGGCCAATTCTGCGGTCAGCCGGCGGGCGAAGCCCGCCGGCGTCAGCTGGTCAGCTCTGTGCTTTGTCTTTGTGGCGAGACTAGTTCCCCAGCGGTCCCCCGATGTGGGTGATGTCGTCATCAGAAAAGCTATAGGGCATTCCCACCGGGTCCATGCCGAACTCCTGTGCCAGGGAACTCTGGAGTACCCCCATATTTCCCCCCAGCATCGTCATCAGCGGGCGGATTTTCAGGATGTCGTCCTCGGCCACTGTCAGGAAATCCCGGTCGATGATGATCATGTCGGCCAGTTTGCCCACTTCCAGGGTGCCGATCTTGTCCCCCTTCATCACATAATCGGACGCCCAGGAGGTCCACATCTTCAAGGCCCAGACGCGGTCGATACGCTCTTCGGGTTGCCATACCTTGCCATCATATTTCCGAGTGATGGCTTGCCACAGAGCGAAGAAGGGAGGCTGGAGCCCTCCACCCACACTGCCTTCGGAACGGCGCCGAAAGGCTCCTCCGCCAAAATGTTGGCCTACCACCTTGACGTCCGATTCGATCCAGGTCTTCAGGGGCAGGATGAAGTCGTTGATTTGTGGGCCATAGTCAGCGACCCACCCGGGTGATTCACTGATTCGGGAGGGGCCGCAACTCAGAGTGATTCCGTAATCCTTTAATCCCTGGATGATGTCCGGCTGCTTTCCCACCAGATTGCAGTGTTCGCTGGTCATCTTGAGATTTCGAATATCTTCCATCGTCATGCCGTTGTCGGCTCGGGCCCGGTCGATCATCTTGAAATAGGAACGTGCGGCTTCGCTGCCACACATATGGACGCCTGCCAGTCGCCATCCTGCCTTGAGGGCATTCTCAAGGGTATCCCACATGAGATCGCCTGGCTCGGGACATACTTCACGAGCCTTGATGTGGGGAGGAGCCTGGGTGTCGGGACCGGTGCACGATTCTGGATAAATGGAATCCCAGCGTTCCGATGCCACGCCGTCGATCCAGAAGTAGTCGTTTCCTATACCCTGAAGCACGCCTGTCCGGCGGTACATCTGGCGAGTCTGTTGTGGATCAGTGGGCATGCGGTGGACTTCATAGTGAGCGGCCAGGCGGATGGGCATTTGACCCAGCCCTGCCAGCGTGGCATATCCACTCATCACCTTCGGGAAGGGAATTCGAGTCGACAGGGTGGTGACACCGATGGAGGCCCACTCCTCGGAGACCAGTTTCAATGTCTGGGCCAGGATGTTCAAGGGTAGCTGTTCCAGGAACAGTTCCCAGGTGATGACTGCCATCTCCTGGCTTCCCACCCAGCCGATGGCCGGGATGTCTTCGCCGATGCGGTCCCCGTGCATGGTCTCTTGGATAGAGGCTGAGTATCCGGGCAGGAAGTCGTCGAGTATATTCAGAGCTTTGGTGTTGATGTTGCCTCGGATGCCCGGGCTCATGAGAACCGGATTTTCCGGTGCCCATATATCGAGAGAGTCCCGGTTAGTCAGTCGCCTGGAAGCGGCCCAGAGGCGCAAAGCAGTGGGTTCTGCCGGGTTCGCCCCCATCCTGACAACGACCCAATCCCCGGGATCCACCTGTTTGACGGCATCCTGGACGGTTTTTCGGAGAACGTTTTGAGTCTCCTCCAGGGTCTTTGCCGCGGTGGTGGACACCACGATTCCTTTGGGAGGGTACTTGAAGCCGAACCGATCCAGATGTTGAACGGCTTCCCCGTAGATGTGCATATGAGGTTCTATGATGCCGGGAAGCAGCATTCTGCCCTTGAGGTCCAGAACCCTGGTGTCGGGTCCGGCCAGGGCCCGGACCTCCTGAGTCGTCCCGAGTTTGACAATCTTTTCGCCCTTGACGGCGACTCCCTGGTAAATGCTGCCCACCTCCTTGGAGGTTGACTTGTCATCCATGCTCACCACCTTGCCGTTAATGAAAACGGTGTCGGCGTAGCCATGCATGGCTACCTCGTCGGGTATCTGAGCGAAGGAGTGGGTGATTCCGAATGTCAGCAACAAGGTTAGAAAAGTGACAAAGTGTTTGGCATTGGCCGGAGCAGTTTTCATGGGTGCCCTCCATTAATCAAATAGATGTTTTTCAATGACCGCTAAGTCTATCTGTAAAGATGAAAAGGTCAAGGGAATGTTCCGTTTGTATGAGCGGCCTCGCCTTGGAGCGGTCTCGCTGACGCTCGGCCGTGTTTAAGGTTTAACGTTTAACGTTTCACGATCAGAAGAGTAGGGGCGCACGGCGTTCGCCCTATATAAGCCGTTGATAAAACAGGTCTTGTGGGCGCACAGCCGTGCGCCCCTACTAGCCCTGGTCCAGATCATGCAAGGTTTTGAGACAGTCTGAGCCGTACGCCCCTACTCCGGACACGTGGAACCTGCTGGTCGAAGACCAGCGGTCGGGGCTCGCCTCCCATACTCCGAATCCACGTGAAACGTTAAACCTGAAACGTGAAACCCACTGGTCTTCGACCACCGTCCACCCTTTAGCGGAATCTTGGCTTTTCGTCCAAATAATCTTTCCGCATCAGCGGCCGGAAACGGTCCATGATCTCCTTGTTGAGATCAAGCGGTGGTTGCTGGTCTGCCGGGAGCAACGATTCGAACCGTGTTCCGGAGATTTCCTCTTTGAAGCTCTTCTTGGCTTTCGAAACCAGCTGAGGATCAATGAAAAAGTCAATGACCGTGGCTGCCAGGACCTTGGCTCCAGCCACGGCACCCTTGTGGGCAATGGAGGTTGCAGGGGCCACCCCGGCCGCCCAGTGGTGGGCCGCGATTCCAGGAATATTGGAGGGGAAGGTCAGTCGGCCGGTGGGTACCAGCCAGGTCAAATCACCCGAGTCGTTGGCCGATGTGCCCTGTCGGCTGGGTCCTCCCAGTGGCGAGATCCGGGTCACCAATCCCCCGGAGACCACCCCGCGCTTGGATTGCAACTCCCTTGCCAAGTCCTGTTCCTTCTGACTCCACTCCGGCATTCCCACAGCTTCGATGTTTTGTTGGATCACCTCGGCCGCAGTTTGGTTGGAACGGCTGGGCCAGACTGCACTCATGATTTCGACTGAGAAGGTCGTCTGCGTCATGAGGGCCGCTCCCTGGGCGATTTCCTTGGCTCTTTCAAAAATGGCACTTACCCCTTCGGCACTGGATTCCCGAAAGAACCACCAGATGGTGGCTAAATCGGGAATAACATTGGGTTGAACCCCGCCGGAGGTGATGACCCGGTGGCTCCTTTGAGTGGGTTCGAGGTGCTCACGGAACTTGTCGAAACCGATGTCCATCAACTCCACGGCGTCCAGCGCATCGCGACCTTTCCAGGGAGAGACGGCCCCGTGGGCACTCTCTCCATGGAAGTGGAATTTGGCTGAAATCAGGGCATACTGCCGAAGACCATATTGAGTTTGAAAGTCGCTGCCGATGTGGGGATGAAAGACGATGTCGACATCATCGAAATAACCATCTCGGACAAAATAGGGGCG
>JAZFRU010000245.1:0-11159 GCA_036445815.1 Acidobacteriota bacterium
CCAAGGCCCATCACCCAAAAGGTGCCAAACCGGTCCGCGATAAATCCAATGGGAAGCAGACAGGCCATGTAGAACCAACTGTAGCCGGACAGAATAAGGCCCATGGTCGTCGGCGAGATGCCGTAAGCGGCAATGAGTGTGGGGGCTACTATGCCCAGAGAGATGCGGATGACAAACGTGATGACATGACTGGCCCAGAGCAGGGCCACGACCGTCCATTTTTTATAAGAATCGGAGGTGAAGTCGATCATTCAGTACCCCTCAGGTTGATGCCCAATGAACAGAGTTGATCAGGGAAGAGTGCTGCTCCCCATCAGGAATCGATCCATTTCTCGGGCTGCGTCCCGCCCTTCGCGGATGGCCCAGACGATCAGAGACTGGCCCCGGCGGCAGTCTCCCGCTGCAAAAACACCATCAATGTTCGTTGCAAATTTGCCGAACTCAGCTTTGAAATTGGAGCGCTGATCGGTTTCCAATGCAAGCTTCGATCCCAGGGTCTCTTCGGGTCCGAGAAAACCCATTGCTAAAAGCACCAGGTCGGCAGTCCACTCCTCTTCTGTGCCCGGGATTTCCTTCATCGTCATCCGGCCATCACTCTGCTGGGTCCACTCGATGTGTACCGTTCTGACGCCGGCCACTCGACCGTTGCCGTCGTCGATGAATTCCTTGGATAGAATGCTGAATTCACGAGGATCTTTTCCGAACCTGCTGAGCGATTCGGAGTGGCCGTAATCGATCCGGTAAATTTTAGGCCATTGAGGCCACGGATTGTCTGCTGCTCGTTCGGCCGGAGGTTTTTCCAGCAGTTCGAAATTGACCAGACTCCTGCAATCATGGCGCAAAGAAGTCCCGATGCAGTCGGTGCCCGTGTCGCCTCCTCCGATCACGATGACATCCCGGTCGCGAGCCGAGATGAAGTGACCGTCCTTGAGCTGGGAGTCGAGTAGACTCTTGGTGTTCTTGCGGAGGAACTCCATTGCGAAATGAACGCCCTCGAGTTTTCGGCCTGGAATCGGAAGATCCCGAGGTTGAGTGGCACCGCACGCCAGCAGCAGGGCATCATGATCCTCGACCAGATTCAGGGCATCTGTATTAACTCCAATGTGGGCGTCGGTGACGAAATGGATCCCTTCCTCTCGAAGAAGAGTGACACGGCGTTCGACCATGTCCTTTTCCAGCTTCATGGAGGGAATCCCGTAGATGAGAAGCCCTCCGATACGGTCATCACGCTCATAAACGGTCACCTCATGACCCACCTTGTTGAGCTGAGCAGCTGCAGCCAGTCCCGCCGGACCTGACCCGACGACGGCTATTTTCTTGCCGGTGCGCTCGGCTGGAGGATCTGCCTTGACCCAACCTTCGGCAAACCCACGATCGATGATGGACTGTTCAATATTCTTGATGGTCACTGCAGGACTGGTAATTTCCAGTACGCAGGCCCCCTCACAGGGGGCCGGACAAACACGACCGGTAAACTCAGGAAAGTTATTGGTTTTGTGCAAGCGGTCCAGGGCCTCCTTCCAGAACCCCTGGTAAATGAGATCGTTCCATTCCGGAATCAGGTTGTCGATGGGGCAGCCGGAGTCCGCCTGACAGAAAGGAACTCCACAGTCCATACAGCGGGCTCCTTGAGATCGGAGGTGTTTTTCGGGCACCTCTGAAAGGATGTCCTGGTAGTCTTTGAGACGTTCTGTCGCGTGTCGGTAGGGAACCGGTTCGCGTTCGATTTCCATGAATCCCGTGTGCTTGCCTATGGTCTTTCTCCCTTTTCTTCTACCTGCCCGTTTATCCGGATCTGAATGGAGCGAAGTCCCCCCACTTTCTTCCGCTTAAACTGCTTGGCGTACTTTATACGATGCCAGCACCGGCCTATCGTGGCTTGTCGGTCAGTGCCCTAAGCTGCCTCAATTCCTTCTTTCTGCTCTTGCTTCTCGAGATAGAGTTTGTAGTCCCTTGGCATGACTTTGACAAACTGAGGGAGTGCAGATTCCCACTGGAGAAGCACCTGCTCTGCAACTGTTGAACCGGTGTATTGGTGATGGCGCTCGATCAACCCCTTGAGCTCCTCGATCTCCTGGTCACCCTCGACGCGTTCCAGGTCCACCAATCCATGATTGCAATTCTCGCTGAAGTTTCCAACGGTATCCCAGACATAGGCGATTCCCCCGCTCATGCCGGCGGCAAAATTACGTCCCGTGGAACCCAGTATGACGACTCGGCCCCCGGTCATATACTCACATCCGTGATCTCCGACTCCTTCAATTACGGCTTGTGCCCCGGAGTTACGTACACAGAATCTTTCAGCGGCAGTTCCGCGGAAGTAAGCCTCGCCCTCGGTTGCCCCGTAAAGAACGACATTCCCAACAATGACGTTGTCCTCGGGTCGAAACGGGGAAGTCTTGGGCGGATAGATGATCAACCGACCTCCTGAGAGGCCCTTTCCAACATAGTCGTTGGCATCACCCTCGAGTTCAAGGGTGATGCCCTTGACCATCCAGGCCGCCAGGCTTTGACCGGCCGATCCGTTGAATTTAAGGTGGATGGTGCCATCCGGCAGGCTTTCTTCTCCCCATTTGCGGGCGATGGCATTGCTCAGCATGGTTCCAACGGTACGGTTGGTGTTTCGGATGGGAAGTTCCAACTGGACCTTTGTCCCCTTCTCAATGGCATCTTTGCAACGAGTCAGGAGTTCCATGTCCAGTGCCTTCTCCAGGGCGTGGTCCTGTTGGATCGAGCAGGAAATACCCGCCTGTTCGTGAGGTTTGGTGGCGGGCGTGAGAATCGCAGTCAGATCCAGGCCATCCGATTTCCAGTGTTGAATCGCATCATTGGTGATGAGAGCGTCCGTCCGTCCCAGCATGTCATGGATGCTGCGAAATCCCAGATCGGCCATGTGCTGCCGTGCTTCTTCAGCGACCATGAACAGGTAGTTCACGACATGCTTCGGATCACCCTGAAAGTTCTTCTGCAATTCCGGATGTTGAGTAGCAATGCCTACCGGGCATGTATTGAGATGACATTTGCGCATCATGATACAGCCCAGGCTGACCAGGGGGGCCGTCGAAAATCCGAATTCTTCGGCGCCCAGAAGGGCGGCAATCACAACATCGCGCCCCGTCTTTAATCCTCCGTCCGTCTGCAGGACCACTCGAGAACGAAGATCGTTCAAAACAAGAGTCTGATGGGTCTCCGCCAGGCCCAGTTCCCAGGGCAATCCCGCATGCTTGATACTGGTCAATGGAGAGGCTCCGGTACCTCCGGAATGTCCTGAGATGAGGATATGATCAGAGTGGGCCTTGGCCACGCCGGCTGCAACCGTGCCGACTCCAACCTCGGAAACGAGTTTGACACTGATCCGGGCCTTGGGATTGGCGTTCTTGAGATCGTGGATCAGCTGTTTGAGATCCTCTATCGAGTAGATATCGTGGTGCGGAGGTGGGCTGATCAGGCCTACGCCGGGGGTGGAGTGCCTAATCTTGGCGATGGTTTTATCGACTTTGTGACCTGGAAGTTCTCCCCCCTCGCCAGGTTTGGCTCCTTGAGAAATCTTGATCTGCAGTTCATCGGCATTGGTCAGGTACCACATGGTGACACCGAACCGTCCTGAAGCCACCTGTTTAATGGCCGAGCGTTTGGAATCTCCATTGGGAAGCGGGGAAAACCGTGCAGGGTCTTCGCCCCCTTCGCCGGTGTTGGATTTTCCCCCCATTCGGTTCATCGCCACCGCTAGAGCCTCGTGGGTTTTCGCAGAGATCGATCCAAAACTCATGGCACCGGTACAAAATCTCCTGACGATTTCAGTTGCCGGTTCCACTTCTTCAATGGGAATGGACCCTCCATTGACTCCCGGTTGAAACCGGAGTAGCCCACGGAGGGTACACCTCATTCGAGCATCCTCGTTGACGAGTCTGGCGAATTCCTGGTATTTGTCCCGGTTGTTGGTACGAGCGGCCGCCTGCAGGTTTGCGATGACCTGTGGGCTCCAGGTATGTTTTTCCGCACCTGGACGCCAGTGAAACTCGCCGGGATTGGAAAGCTCCGTCTGGGCGTCATTTCCCCGCTCCGGATAGCCCACCTCGTGACGACGCAAGGCCTCCTGGGCGATCACATCCAGGTGGACTCCTTGAATCCGGCTGGGAGTCCCGGTAAAACAACGGTCAATGACATCATCTCCAAGGCCAATGGATTCGAAGATCTGGGCACCCTTGTAGCTTTGCAGGGTGGAAATTCCCATTTTGGCCATGACCTTGAGCATCCCTTTGGCGACTCCCTTCCGGTATGCCGAAAGAATCTCTTCCTCGCTGCCGGCGTCATCCAGCAGGTCGTTTCTTGATGCGTGCTGGAGGGCTTCAAAGGCCAGATAAGGATTGATGGCGTCTGCCCCGTAGCCAATGAGCAGGCAATGATGGTGAACTTCTCTCGCTTCACCGGTTTCCAGCACGATGCCTATGCGTGTTCGTTTGGTGGTCTTGATCAGGTGATGGTGTACGGCTCCACACGCCAGCAGGGAACTCAGGGGCACACGGTCCCTGTCGACGGCCCGATCAGAAAGCAGCAGCAGAGAATATTCGTCATCGATGGCCTGTTCGGCCTCTTTGCAAATGCGATCCAGGGCAGCATTCATCCCGGCTGCACCTTCGGATCTGGGCCAGGTGATGTCGATGGTCTGGGTGCGCCAGCCTCGATGATCCATCTCTCGGATGGCCAACAACTGTTCATTGGTCAAAATGGGATGTTGTACGCGCAGTCGATGGGCATGGCGTTCGGTTGTCTCCAGAAGGTTGGCTTCAGGCCCGATGGAGCATTCCAGCGACATGATGATTTCTTCCCGGATCGAATCGACGGCAGGGTTGGTGACCTGAGCGAAGAGCTGTTTGAAGTAATCGTAGGGAAGTCGTGCCTGATCCGATAGACAGGCCAGAGAGGCGTCGTTCCCCATCGATCCCACTGGATCACGCTTTTCCCTCACAAGCGGGAGCAGCATGAATTTTAATGTCTCAACGGTGTATCCGAACACCTGCAGCCGTGGAAGCAGAGTGATCGAATTGAGACCTGGAGTTTCTGTTGATGTCGCGAGTTCTTCCAGGTGAATTTTCTGATTGCTGAGCCATTCGATGTAGGGCCGTCGACTGGCCAGATCGTGTTTGATTTCCCGGTCGGCCACGATTCTTCCCTGGTCAAAATCAACCAGGAACATTCGGCCTGGTTCAAGTCTGCCTTTGTATGTGACATTGGCAGGATCAACAGGAAGCACGCCCACCTCAGAGGCCATGATGACGCGGTCGTCGTTGGTCACATAATAGCGGCTGGGGCGAAGACCATTCCGGTCCAAAACCGCACCGATATAATGTCCGTCGGTGAAGGCGATGGACGCCGGTCCATCCCAGGGTTCCATAAGGCTGGAGTGGTATTCATAGAATGCTCTCTTCTCAGCGGGCATGCTCAGTCGATTCTCCCAGGCCTCGGGAATCATCATCATTGCCGCCTCGGGCAACGTTCGACCGGTCATGATCAGAAATTCCAGGACATTGTCGAAATTACCCGAGTCTGAGCAGTCCGGCTCCACCACCGGGAACAGCTGGGAGAGTTGATCTCCATACAGATCACTCCTGACCACTCCTTCACGAGCTGACATCCAATTGGTATTGCCTCGCAGGGTGTTAATTTCTCCGTTGTGACACATGAACCGATTGGGTTGGGCCCGATCCCAGGAGGGGAAAGTGTTGGTGGAAAACCGGGAGTGAAGCATGGCTAGATGAGTGACGTAATCGGTATCTGCCAGATCGGGGAAATAGGGGACAACCTGTTCGGACATGAGCTGTCCCTTGTACACCATTACCTTGGTGGACAGGCTGCAGACATAAAACATCTGAGCCTGTTCGATTGCAGAGCCTCTCAAAACAGAACTGATTCTTTTGCGAATGAGGTAGAGCTGACGTTCGAAGTCGTCACCTTCGAGTCCCTCACCAGCGGCAATGAACAGTTGTTCGATGGCAGGAGCGGTGGCCAGCGCGGCAGGGCCGATGTCGGCACCTTTGGGATCAGTCGGAACGCTCCGCCATCCCAGGACCTTTTGACCCTGTTCGGAGACCACATCCTGAACAACAGCCTTGCAGTGATCCCGTTCCTTGTCGATGGTGGGCAAGAAGACCACTCCAGCCGCAAATCTACCTGGTGACGGCAGTTCTATACCCAGGTCCTTGCTGGCCTTCTTGGCCAGGAATTCGTGGGGTAAAGCCGTCAAGAAACCAGCGCCGTCTCCGGTGTTGGGTTCACATCCACAAGCCCCCCGGTGGCTGAGGTTGATGAGCATCTCATTAGCGTCGACAAGGATCTGGTGACTGCGCTGCCCCTTGATGTGCGCTATAAACCCAATGCCACAGCTATCTTTTTCGTTTCGGGGGTCGTACAAACCCTTGGCCTGCGGAAAATACATATCCTCGTCTCGGTATAAACCACTGTGAAGATCGGAGCTGGGAACTGGAAAGTGTATCGTGTGAGTTGAAGGAGTGCAAGAGGTGATGCCGGGTCCGAACCTGTGTAGGTTGACCCCTTAGGCACGAGTTTTGAAACCCATTTCCTCTTGGCAAGGAGAGGTGAAAGTCCTGGAAGGGATCAATCATCCTCCAGGCCCTTTGCTATACTCTATGGTCCTGCTTCAATCAGGGAAAAGAGGACCGGTCAGTCACACAGCAGGGTCTGGAGCCGATAATGGACTGGGAACACAAAGGCCTGAGGTTTACCATCACCACCGATGCCATGGGCTCGTTGTTCCTGGCGGCAGCTCGCGTACCCAGGGAGGGGATGTTCATTCGAGTTCGTCCTTTTTCTGCAATAGGGACGAATGAAGAGGAAGCCGTGAAGCTACTGAAGAGTCAGATCAGACAAGAGTTCGAAAGCGTGCCCGAGGTCCCAACATGCTAGCCCAGGGCATGCTTTATCCCGGTTGAAGGATTCTTTAGGTGCGTGACGGAGCCTCAGGTTGTTTTTCAAGATTCCTTGAGTTTACTTTTCCGGGGCAATTCTAGAGAATAAACCTCTCCAATGTTGAGTAAAGAGGAAAAACTCGAACAACTCGACCAGATCACCGGACAGATCATGACGGACTGGTATGAACGTGTCCGGCACAATTACGTCACCGAGGATGACGGCAGAGATCTGGGCGTAGAGCCGGAGTTGAAGCGCTTTCACGAGTCGATGATCCATCGACTCAAGTTTTCCCGACAAAAAGACCTTGATGTGACCTACGGTCTTGGAGTCAGTCGAGACGAGAACCAACTCATCGTCGAAACCAGTGTCAACAATAAGTCAGAGGGCTTTGATTACGAGGCCTTCGTCAATGGTCTGAAAGATCACTACTGGAGGGCTCGCGATGAAAAGCCCTGGACCGACCCTGATTTCGATCACTTCACCTATGAAGACTTGCTTCTGTTTGAGCCCGTCATGGGGCAGTCGGTGACCCTGGACAAGCGTAAGGATAAAGCGGACATCATCAGGTTGAACTTTCAGATCAGTCCGCAACACGAAGATCTACTGCTGGGAAGCCAGAACATCTTGCGAGATCTGATCGAAGATTACTGCCTGGTCCCGGTGAAACGCATCTACGCCCAGTCTTATCAGGGAGAATAGCGGCTGGTCAGCGCTTCGGCCCTTCGGGCCTCGCGCGTTTCACGTTTCAGGTTTCACGTTTCACGTCTCGGAAAAAATTGTAGGGGTGCACGGCGTGCGCCCATCCGGATTCGGCGCAGGACTTCATTCTTTCTTTCGTGAAACGTGAAACCTGAAACGTGAAACCCGTTGGTCTTCGACCAGCGATCAGCGGTTCCAACCCCTCCCCCGAATTGACTCCAACCCCATAGATCCTCCATCATGGACTCTCATGAAAAAGATCAACTTGAGTAAATCACGGGTAGCCTTTCTGGGTCTGGGGACAATGGGAGGGATTCTCCTCGAATCCCTGCTCAAAGAGAAGATCCTCAAGCCCAAGAACACCGTTGCGACTGTCAAACACCTGGCACGGGCTAAACAGCTGAGCAAGAAACTGGGTATTTCAGTGACTACCGATAACGTTTGGGCGGCAGGGCAGTCGGACCTGGTGATGCTTTGTGTCAAGCCTCACACCGTGGGTCTGGTGGCCAGGGAAATCGCTTCAGAGATGACGGGCGACAAGCTGGTGGTTTCCATAGCCGCCTCCATTTCCACTCGATTCATTGAGAAAAGTCTAGAGGTGGAGGTTCCGGTGATCCGTGCCATGCCGAACACTCCCTGTGTCGTGAGATCCGGAATGACCGGAATCTGCAAGGGCAAGCATGCCAGGGAAGCTCATCTGGAGGTGGTGCGAACCCTATTCGGGGCCGTTGGAACAGTGGTAGCGGTCGATGAAAAACAGATGGATGCCGTCACCGGCCTGTCCGGCAGTGGACCGGCCTTCATCTACATCATTCTGGAGTCACTGGCGGATGCAGGAGTCAAGGTCGGCCTTCCCCGAGATGTGGCAACCCTTCTGGCCGCTCAGACCGTTCAGGGTGCCGCTCGTATGTCTCTGGAGACGGGACAACATCCGGCCCTGTTAAAGGATGCAGTGACAACTCCTGCCGGCTGTACCATCGAAGGAATCCTGGCTCTGGAGGAGGGGAAGCTTCGGGTGACCCTGATCAACGCCATCGTCAAGGCCACTGAACGGGCCAGGGAACTGGCCGAGTAAAGCGGAAGAGATTCTGGTCTCAGGAAACAGTGCTGTCAATCTGCTGTGGATGAATCGAGTACTAGTAGCCCGCATTTCTCACACCTTCTCGTCACGAAGCGGTGCCGCCTTCATCTGAGCGAAGCGAAGCCGCCTTCATCTGAGCAAAGCGAAGCCGCCTTCATCTGAGCAAAGCGAAGCCGCCTTCATCTGAGCAAAGCGAAGAAAGGGCCGGCCTGACAAGGCGCATGACCGAGGCCCCCGCAAACGTACTGTACGGCACGTTGAGGAGGCCGAAGGAGTGCAACACAGTCAGGACGGATCATAGCGCCGATGCAGTAGAGGAGGCGTGAGCAATGCGGGCTAGGCTAGGGAGCCAGGTCTGCCGTTAATCATTAAACCTGAAATCTCACCGGCCTTCCTGCCAACCCGGACCCCGCACCACCCTACCCGGTAGCACACCCGTGTGCTCACCCTCTCTGAGTACCTGCTGTCCGTTGATGAGGACGTGAATCACTCCGGTGGAATATTGGTGAGGGGCTTCAAAGGTGGCATGGTCCTGGATCGTGTCCGGGTCGAAGATGACTACATCGGCAAAGAACCCGGGTTCAAGGGAGCCGCGGCGATCCAGTTTGAGGTGAGAAGCGGACAGAGACGTGAGCCGCTGAATGGCTTCCTCCAACGGGATAACCTTTTCGTCGCGGACGTACTTGCCCAGAAGTCGGGCTATGTTTCCGTAGGCTCGGGGATGGGGATTGGATTTGAGGAAAACACCTTCCGGGGCCTGGGAGCTGGCGTCCGACCCAAAAGTCATCCAGGGAAGGGCAATCTTCCTGCGAACGTTATCCTCGGACATGAAAAAATAAACCGTGCTGACCTCGCTGTCGTCCTCGATGACCAGGTCAACAGCGGTTGCTTCGGGAGAGGTTCCGCGCTCTTCGGCCACTTCGGCCAGCGATTTCCCCGTCAACGGTTTCAAGGCATCGTTCTTGAATCCTACCAGCAGAACATTCTCCGGTGATCCGGCCGCCAGATAAAGATTCTCCCATTCGTCGGTTGGAGTGGACATTTCCCGGATCACTCTCTGGCGGATGTTGGGATCCTTCAGGCGTTCCACCCAGGCCTGATGTCCTCCCTCCTGTACCCAGGGAGGCATGGCCGCATCCAGGCCGGTGGCTCCGGCTGTATAGGTGTACATATTGGCCGAAATGTCCAGACCCTCTTCTTGAGCGGTTTCCACGGCATCGATCACCTCTTCAAGCTTCCCCCAATTGGCCTGTCCAGCTGCCTTGAGATGAAAGATCTCTCCCCGAATTTCGGCTTCGCGGGCAATGGTAATGAGTTCGTCAACGGCTTCAAGGAGGCGGTTGCTTTCATTACGAATGTGAGAGATGTAGGTGCCTCCGTACCCGGCAGCGATCTCGGCCAGAGCCGTGAGTTCTTCGGTACTGGCATAGAAGGCCGGAGCATAGATCAGGGACGATCCCACTCCCAGGGCTCCTTCTTCCATCGCTTCCCTGACCAGGGAGCGCATCTGTTCCAGTTCTTCGGGACTGGGAGGTCGATTTTCATAGCCCAGTACGTGAATCCTGATGGTGGTGGCCCCCACAAAGGAGGCCACGTTGGGTGAAATTCCCTTTCGGGTAAGGTGTTCCAGGAATTCCGAGAGTTTGGTCCAGGAGACGTCGTAGGTGATATCGCCCTGGCGTGCAACCATGTCCTCTTTCATGGCCGCATTGAGGGGGCCCATGGAGGTGCCCTCTCCGAATACCTCAAGGGTGATTCCTTGCCGGATGTTGCCCTGGGATCGTCCATCTTCGAGTAAGGATGTGGTCGCCCAACTGAGCACATTGATGAATCCTGGAGCCACGGCCAGGCCGTCGGCCTCTATCTCCAGGGGGGCACTCCCCGAGACAACCGAGCCTATGGCGACGATCGTGTCGTCCTCAATGGCCAGGTCTCCCCGATACGGTGGCGAGCCGCTGCCGTCGTAGATCATCCCGTTTCGAATAATCACGTCGTACTCCGGTTGAGAGGCGCAGCCGGCTACCATAAGCAAACACACAAGCCCTATTCGTTGTCGAACCATGGCTCAAGAATACAGGAGACGGGGGACAGGCGTTCTATAAGCGGCTTCGCTTCGCTCACCGCGTTTCACGTTTCATGTTTAACGTTTAACGAACAGAGGGTCTGGGCAACCGCTCTGTGAGCGGCTTCGCTCTGCTCGCCGTGTTTCACCTTCCACTGATATGATGGTCTTTTGAGTCGGGAGAAGTAATGAAACTTCACAAAAGTCTGGTTCCCCTGTCCCGGGATCATCAGGAAGGGATACTTCTGGTCCAGCGAGTCAAGCAGGGGAAGGCGGAAGTATCCCCATCCGATTGGCCGGAAGCTCGTGAGTTGCAGCGAGATCGGTTGGTGGATTATTTTGACACGCAACTGACCCAGCACTTTAAGGCTGAAGAAGAAGTTCTCT
>JAZFRU010000246.1:0-5158 GCA_036445815.1 Acidobacteriota bacterium
CAGGTGATAGCCGGCTCGATGAAGTAAAGACCATTTGCGGAGACAGCCACCCCTTGAAGCTGGCCGATTCGCATCTTACGAATCATCGCGTTCTCGTCGCCCTGAACGCCGCTGGGAAAGATTCTCAGGACCACCCGGCCTCCAGAAATGCGGTTCCAATCCTGTTTCATCTGGAGCAGGGCGTCATGCCAGGCTGTGCCTTCGGGAGCCAAGGTTCCCATGTTAATGACGATCGGTCGACCCTGTGCTTGCAAGGGGATCGTTATTATTAGAGTCAACAACATCCATCGAAAAATTTTCTTAGTCATTTGAAATCCTTCCCTCCGAGACAGAAAATGCGTCAAGAATCAACTCGTCAACACGTTCGAGAAGCCAGCGGGCACGCTGCTGTGCCACGATATTGGCCAGCCTTACGTCCTTATGCTGGTCCGGATCTATGGCCAGAGCTTGGTTGAGCAGTGATACAAACTCCGAGCGGTCCTGGTTGGAAATCGAGACGGCTTCGGCGTAGGCAACGTACAGTCCCGCCTGGTTCCCGCCAGAGAGATCCAGTGCACGATCGAAGTGTCTCTTGAGCTTTGGGTAGTCAGGCTGGCCCGGTTTGGCAGAGGCCAGCGTCACCTGGAAGGAATGAAGAGCTCCTTCGTTCCAGCTTTCATCCAGTTCCAGAGCTCGCTCGAGCAGAGCTTCCACCTCAGGCAGGTGGGCCAGCATCTCGGCATCGTTTTTCGAAACCGAAATGCCCAGTCCCAGAGCAGCGGCATTCCAGTAGAGTGCCGAGACGTCCTTTTTCTTGACAACCACAAGGGCCGCCCGAGGATCTGCTTCGATCCTCTCGGTGATGCCCTTGTAGGAAGTCTCCAAGCGACGGAGCCCGTAGGCCCGGGCGCGCAAGTAAAGTCGTCGCGCCCGGGTACGCATCTCCCGCGCCTGTGTCAGATCCTGTTCAGCCCCTGTGTCGGATTTGTGCTGGACGTAGATATAGGCGTAGGTCGTGAATCCTTCACAGGCCGTGATGAGAAGACCCGTGTGCTTGGGGGATTCGTCCAGGAGACTCTCAATCAGCTTCAACCCAAAGGGTAGTGCTTCGCCTACCAGGATAAGATCGTCGTCGCTTGTATAGGTGGATCCTCCCGATGCCAGGGCGTCACCGATCTTGTTGACGGCAAACCGGCGAATCGAACAGCCGGTTAATAGAAACAGCGACAGAGAAATCACAACCAGGAAACGGATTTGGTGAACCAACTGACCATACGGGTGTTTTTTCATAGCACCTTCCTTTCTCTCTACTAAAGAAAAAGCGCCGGAACGTTACGAGAAATCATCTGGAGGTAGAGATTTCATCAGGTTAGAGGTCTCTGCCTAGCGTGGCTTAGTAACCGACCTGGATAGGCCTACCAGCTGAGTTCCTGCTATACTTCCGCCCACAACATCCTCTGGCAGGACCATCCCTATTCCGACGTTGGGAGATTTGTGGCAGTGTCAACTAACAGCCCAGGACAGGCTCACTCTGGGGGAACGCGGTTTACCACCACAGAGTGGAGTGTGATCCTGGCAGCCGCAAACAGTAAGGATCCCGGCGCCCCAGAAGCCTTGGCGAGCTTATGTCGGATGTACTGGCATCCCATTTACGTCTACATCCGCAGACGTGGATACCAGAGGGAAGATGCCCAGGATTTCACACAGGGGTTTTTTGCCCAGCTTTTAGAAAAAAAACATCTAAAGGCGGCTCGGTCTGACCGGGGTAGGTTCCGCTCGTTTTTGCTGGCCTCAGTGAAGAACTATCTGGCCAATGAGTGGGATCGAGAGCGGGCCCAAAAACGAGGAGGCGGGAAATCTGGTTTTTCCTTGGATTTTGATGGCGCCGAGGCTCTGTGGGTTGAACCAGCCGACCCAGTGACGCCGGAGTCGATTTTCGAACGACGCTGGGCTCTGACAATCCTCACACAGGTTATGGACCAGTTAAGGAACGAAATGGTCCAATCGGATCATGAAGCTCGCTTCGTCCATCTAAGAGGTTTTCTGACGGGAGAGGACCCCGGTCTTCAGTACAGGCAGGCGGCGGATGAATTAAACATGAGTGAAGGGACCGTCAGAGTTACGGTTCACCGTATGCGGCGGCGATTCGGCGAGTTGCTCCGTCACCGAGTGGCTCAAACGATAGACGATTCTCAGAAAGCCGAAGACGAAATCCGATACCTGTTTTCGGCTATCGATTCGTGATGTATTGGATGGGCACACAGGGCCTGAATCTTGACACTTTTAATAGCTTGACTCCATGGGGAGGTAGACGTTTTTCTCATCCTTTCGCCCTGGTCCGAGGCGGGATGGATTGCTCAAAGAAGGCTCCAGCATGATGCGGCACTGTGAACAGTGCGGAGTGAGTTTGTCCTCGGACCCTTCACTCGAAGATCTTTGTCCCAAGTGCCTTTTGAAATTGGGGTTCAACGATGTCGATGAAATCATCGGCCAAACCATCTCTCATTACAGGGTTCTGGAGAAACTCGGTGGGGGAGGAATGGGTGTGGTCTACAGGGCCGAGGACATTCGCCTCGGTCGTAATGTGGCCCTGAAGTTCCTGCCTGAAAGGTTTACTGAGAACCACCAGGCTCTACAACGCTTTCAGCGAGAAGCCCGTGCCGCTTCGGCACTGGATCATCCTAAGATTTGTACAATCTATGATATTGGCGAGCACGAAAAACAGCCCTTCATTGCCATGCAATACCTGGACGGACAGACCCTTAAGTACCACATCCAGGGCCTCCCCCTTGACACCGCAGCCGTGTTGGATTGGGGACAACAAATTGCCGATGCCCTTGATGCGGCTCACTCCAAGGGCATCATTCACCGAGATATCAAACCGGCCAATATCTTTATCTCCCGGGATGGGGGCGCCAAAATTCTAGACTTTGGTCTGGCCAAGTTGACGGACTTATGTCTTGAGATCGATTCTGCGACGGCCACCACCCAACTTTTCGATGAGGTCCTGACCAACCCCGGGACGGCTGTGGGCACTATTGCCTATATGTCGCCGGAGCAGGCACGAGGAGAACAACTGGATGTCCGCACCGATCTTTTCTCCCTGGGTGTGGTGATCTACGAGATGGCCACAGGTCGCTTGCCGTTTGAAGGAGATACGACCGCAGTTGTCTTCAACGAAATCCTCAGCAAATCTCCTGCCCCACCGAGCCGTTTTAATCGGGAATTGCCTGATGAATTAGAAGCCCTCATCCATAAGACTTTGGAGAAGGACCGGAATACTCGTTATCAGTCCGCCCAAGAATTGCTGGCAGATCTGAACCAGGTCAGGAGACCCCTGAGTCCCGGAAAGCCGGTGGTCGGAAAGGTGAGACTGCCAAAGGAGCCACGGTCGATCGCGGTTCTACCCTTTGTCAATATGAGTGCCGACCCCGAAAACGATTACTTCAGTGATGGCCTGGCCGAAGAACTGATCAACGCTTTGACGAACTTACCAGGGCTTCAGGTTGCGGCACGCACTTCCACCTTTGCCTTTAAGGGAAGCAAAAGGAGTATTCCCCAGATCGGAAGAGATTTGAACGTGGACACGGTCCTGGAGGGAAGCGTTCGTACATCGGGGAACCGGCTCCGAATTACCGCTCAGCTGGCCAACGTGGCTGACGGCTACCATCTTTGGTCGGACCGTTATGATCGGGAAATGAAAGACGTGTTCACGATTCAAGACGAAATCACCCACTCAATCGTTAGCACCCTCCAGGTACAACTCCTGGGCGGCCGGCGGCAAGGCAAGGGACTGGTCCGGCGGTATACGGAGAACGTCACAGCCTACAACTCCTACTTGAAAGGACGTCACTTTTCGAATCAGAGGACCCCGGAGGCTATTCGAAAAGCCATAGGGTATTTTGAAGACGCTACCAAAGAGGATCCAAACTACACACTGGCTTACGCCGGCTTGGCGGAGTCCTATGCCATTCTTGGATTTTATGCCTATATCCCCCGAATAGAGGCGGAGTCAAAGGCCAAAGCGGCATTGCTGAAGGCTCAGGATCTTGACGATCAGGTGGCAGAGACTCGCTTTGCACAGGGGATGATCAAGCTGCATTACAACAAGGATTGGACCTCGGCCGAGGCAGACTTTACGCGGGCGATCAGCTCCGGCCCCGAACGGGCTTTGCAGCACGGTTATTATGGGTTGTTCCTGGCAATGATGGGCCGCTCGGAAAGGGCCCTTGAAGAAGCCCGACAGGCCGTGGACCTGGATACGCTTTCCCCTTTTATCAACACGATTTCAGGAGCTGTCTTTTACATGCTGGGCAGGTACTCTGAGGCTGCCCGGGAATGCAAAAAAGGTCTGGAAGTCGATCCGCGTTCCTCGATCGCAGTTTGGATGCTGGGACTCACCTACGTTCGACTGTCGGAATATGAGCAAGCCAGGGAGATAGTAGAGCAGGCGGTGAACCTCACTCAGCGAGCTCCCTACTTCGTGGGACTGCTCGGTCATATATACGGCAAGTGTGGCATGTCAGAACGGGTAGAGGAGTTGGTTATCGAATTGACCCACCGTTCCAGAGAGGAATATGTATCCGCCTTCTGTTTTCTGGCTCTTTAGACCGGCCTTGGTGATATGGAACGCACCCTAAAATGGCTGGAGAAAACACACGAAGAAGGCTTTGCGCCACTTCTTTTCTGGGTCACTCTAAAGCCAGATCTGGACCTCTTTCATGACGACCCTCGCTTCCAGGACCTGCTGCTGCGGATGAATCTTGAACCCTGATTTTTAGGCCGTTTCATGGTGGGTTAGTGCCGCCCCTGTCGTCTGAAAAGGAGCTGCTCGATTCTTGTTCACCGGTGCTCAAACGGGAGCCAGACTGGCCCGATCGTTTCGAGCAAATCCCGCCGCACGTTTGCCTCCCATTTTGGGTGTTAAATGATGGTAATTGATGGTAACGGCCGACCTGTTAAAACCGGGTTAGATAATTGACATTGTTAGCTTTTGATAAGAGTTGGCAAGACCCTTATTCCCATCTGAGAAGGGCTGACTCAGCAGTTCAAGTGATCCGCAGGTCTCCCCCTCGTCGATCCTTCCCTCTTGTTAGGGAGCTGGGTTCTAGCTGTTGTGGGTTGGCAAACTCCGGCGAGTAGTGGCCATAGAACTGCTCCGAGATGCGAATGGAGGAGT
>JAZFRU010000247.1:0-6490 GCA_036445815.1 Acidobacteriota bacterium
ACAGAACAGCTGGCCAGGATAATGTTAGAGGGAGAGAAAAAAGAGCAAATCATTCATCACGGTCAGGCCATCGCGGCCCGATTCGAGGAAAAGCTGGGAGTGGGGGATGAGAGCTGACCAGCTGGTCTTCGACCAGCAGGTTTCACGTTTCACGTTGAACGTTTAACGTGGGTCAGGAGGGGGAACTGACCGTTGAACCCTGACCAGGGATGCCGTCAGGTGATAGAAAGTAGGATGCGCGGCACGGCTGACGTGAAACGTGAAACGTGAAACATGAAACGTACCAGTTGACCATGCGGACTTCCAGATCAAAGATCAAATCGCGCCGGCAACTGAAAGAGATTGTGGTGAGGCTCAAGTCTGAAGGCAAGACGGTGGTCTTCACCAACGGCTGTTTCGATCTGCTTCATCCCGGACATGTGCGCTATTTGCAGAAGGCCCGGGCGGAAGGGGATGTTCTGGTGGTGGCTCTCAATAGTGATGAGTCGGTCAGAAAAATCAAGGGCAAGGATAGACCGGTGCTCCCCGAGGAGGAGCGAAGTGAGATCATGGGTGCTTTGGGCTGTGTGGATTATGTCACTACCTTTGAGGAAGGGACGCCTGAGAACCTTATCGAAGAACTGGTACCCTCGGTCCTGGTCAAAGGGGGCGACTGGCCCGTGAGTAAGATACTGGGTCGCCAAGTCGTGGAATCGAATTCAGGAAGGGTTATTTCAATCGACTTTGAAGAAGAATATTCAACATCGAACATCATCGAAAGAATTCGAGGATAAGGACGCTCGGCAATTCCCCATCGATAGCTCGAGGATTTTTCGGCAAATGGCCGAAAAATTGGAAGGGAATACCCGTCTTGAAGGTCTTCACGAGGCGGACTCCGCCTTTATTTTCTCGGCTCTCTTTCGACAATCTCCCGGGTTTTTCCTTTGGGTGTGTCCCAATAATCGGACAGCTGAGACGGTCGCTGCCAATTTACGTTTTTTCCTGGCCGAAGAAGATGCCGACAGGGTTATGGTCATTCCCGGGTCAGAGACGGATCCTTACCGAGGGTTTTCTCCCCACCCGGCGATTGCGTCGAAGCGGGCCACTGCGCTTTGGAAGCTGCAGACTGGATACCAGGGCTTCATCGTTGCACCCATGGCATCCTTAGCCACGAGGATGCCGTCTCCGGCTAATTTTCTGAGCCATTGCATCCATCTGGAGCTGGGTCGGTTCCTGCCCCTGGATCACCTGATAAAGAAGCTCATTCAGGCGGGATACATGCGCCAGGATCCCGTCAGTGAGGTGGGTGACTACTCGGTCCGGGGTGGGATTCTGGATGTGTTTTCACCGGCCCAGGATAACCCCGTACGGATCGAATTCTTTGGAGATGAGGTGGAGTCGATTCGAGAATTTGATCCCGCTACGCAGCGTTCCATCGACCTGATTTCTTCGTGTGAAATTGTTCCGATGCGCGAGATGGTCTTGACCGAACCGGAAGTGGCGCGCTGGCACGAAGAGGCACCTGAGTACTGGAATGAGATTCGTTTCGCGGAAGCCTTGCAGGAGAAGATGCAATTTACTGAGAGCCGGGAGCTATTCAACGGTTTTGAGTATGTCTTCCCCCTGGTGGTGGATCATACTCACCATCTTCTGGAATTTATTCCGGACGGGCACAACTGCACGATTGTGGCGCCCGAAATCGAAAACATCCTGAAAGAACTCGAACGGTTCCACTCTCGTCAAATGGGAATATTTCAGGAAAGAGAAGCCGCCGGAGCGCTGGTGTTGCCTCCCAAGAAACTCTTCTTTGACGCCCCGTCGATGCTCCGGGAGTTGCAAACAAACAAGATGTATTCAATTCAACGAATTTCGGAGTCGGTTGAGGAGGTCCTCCGTTTCGATTTTCAGGTGGAGCGTAAATACCAGGGAAGGATCCCGGATGTTTTAGCTGATTTGAAGAAGTGGAGGGCCCTCCAGGAGCGGGTCCTTTTCGTCACCAGCTCACTGGGAATGGCCGAGCGAATCGTCGATCTTTTGGGCGAATACGGGGTCGTTGTGCAGCTGGTCAAGAACGGGATTGATGAGGCCCTGTCTCACGACATTTCAGTCTTGCAAGGGAATCTTTCGGGAGGGTTCTACTCGCCGGAACTGGGGCTTCATGTTTTGACCCAGGACCATATCTTCGAGGAGAGTCAGCTCAAACCGGCCGTCAAAAAAGCCACCCGTGGCGAGATTGTGGCCAAGTTTCTCTCTGATTTCCGGGATCTCAAGGAAGGCAGCCCTGTCGTTCACATGGACCACGGGATTGGCCGTTTCCACGGTCTGAAACAGATTGGAGTGGGTGAGGAGCAAAAAGAGTTCGTGGTTCTCACCTACCAGGACGACGCCAAGTTGTACGTTCCTGTTGATCGGCTCGATCTGATTCAAAAATACAGCGCGGCAGGAGTAGCCCAACCGCGTATTGACCGATTGGGTGGGGCTTCCTGGGCCCGAACCAAGAAGCGCATCAAAAAATCCATGCGCGAATTGGCGGGTGACTTGCTCAAGCTCTACGCGCGCCGGGAACTGGCCCAGGGATATACATTCCCGCCCGATGACTTCTTGAGTCGGGAATTCGAAGAAGCCTTCCAATACGAGGAAACCGTGGATCAATTGGCGGCTATCCAGGATGTGATATCAGACATGGAATCTTCCTCGTCCATGGACCGCCTCATCTGCGGAGATGTCGGCTATGGGAAAACCGAAGTCGCCATGAGAGCGGCCTTCAAGGCCGTCAACGGAAACAAGCAAGTGGCCGTCCTGGCGCCGACCACGGTTCTGGTCTTTCAACATTTGAGGACCTTCAGAGAACGCTTTCAGGGCTTTCCAGTGACCATCGAAATGGTCAGTCGATTTCAAAGCCGCACTGAACAGGCGGAGATCCTCAAACGGACGAAAGCGGGAATGGTGGATGTGCTGATCGGTACCCATCGACTCCTGTCAAAAGATGTCCAGTTCCGAGACTTAGGTCTCATTGTGGTGGATGAGGAACAGCGCTTTGGAGTGGCCCAGAAAGAGCGACTCAAGCAGATGAAAACCTCTGTCGACGTCTTGGCTCTTTCCGCGACGCCGATCCCTCGCACCCTGAACATGTCACTGGTGGGGGTGCGTGACCTTTCCATTATCGAGACACCACCCATGGATCGGCTTTCCATTCAAACGGTGATGGCCAGATTCAGCCACAACATTATCCGAAGCGCCATTGACCTGGAATTGAAGCGGGCGGGGCAGGTGTTTTTCCTTCATAACACGGTGGCAACCATTGCTTCAGTGGCCCACAAGATCGGGCAGATTATTCCCGAAGCGCGGGTGGCTGTCGCGCATGGACAGATGAAAGAAAGACAGCTTGAAGAGGTCATGGTTGGTTTTCTGAACTACCAGTACGACATTCTTGTTTCCACTACCATTATCGAAAATGGGCTCGACATCCCTCGTGCCAATACACTCATCGTGAATCGAGCCGATCGTTTCGGGTTGTCACAACTGTACCAGTTAAGAGGAAGGGTGGGGCGTTCCGATCGCCGGGCCTATGCCTATTTTCTGATCCCGTCGGAGGAGACTCTCACCGAAGATGCCAATAGGCGCTTGGCGGCACTGAGGGAATTCAGCGACCTGGGGGCAGGATTTCGGATTGCAGCGCACGATCTGGAAATCCGAGGTGCAGGGAACCTTTTGGGTGGGGAACAACACGGGCAAATTGATGCAGTGGGGTTCGAGTTGTATGTGAAACTGCTGGAGCAGGCTGTCGACGAACTCAAAGGCGAAGTGGTTCCCGAAGAGGTTCACACCAACATCGATCTTCGTTTGGATATTCAGATCCCCGAAGACTACATCGTGGACCCCAACCTGCGTCTTTGGCTGTACAAGCGGGTCTCCTCTGTCACACGCCAGTCCAGCCTGGATTCTCTGGAGGAGGAGATCGTCGACCGTTTCGGGAGATATCCGAATTCGGTTGTCAATTTACTCGCATACACCAGGCTGCGACTGAGAACCCAGGAATTGAGTATTCTCTCCCTGGAGAAGAAGGGATCCAGAGTTTTCTTGAAGTTTCGGGAAGATACCCCCATTTCCCGTCAACATGTAATTGATCTGGTCGGTCGGGATCGCCTCCTGTCATTGACTCCGGAAGGAATCATGACAGCAGAACTGACATCGGGAGATTCCCGTGAACTGGTGGAAGAGATCCATGCACTCCTGGACAAGATTGCTGTGCTAGAATGACCGAATCCATGAAGCAGATCATCATCATGACATCATTTGTCTTGGGTTCAGGGGCCTGTGCGCAAGAAGAAGTTCTCCTGCCTCCTGTGAGTCAATCTCCCCCCACAGCAGTGATCAACGGCCAGCCCATTCTAGAGGAGCAATTCGAAGAATTTATCTCCCTGAATCCCGATGAACTGGAGAGTGATTCCTCCGGTTCCCGCAGAAACCTACTTTTTCGAGAGTTCGTGACCGAACAGCTGTTGCTTCAGGAAGCGGAAAAAGAAGGAATCAGTGTGGCCGAACGGGAAGTTCAGCGACATCTTGATGGATGGCTTTCCGAGGGACAAGAAGCGACGCCGGTGTTGCGTGAGCGAGTTCGAACCTTATTGAAAATCCAAAAATTCGTCAAACAGGAAATCGGGGATCAGATCCAGGTTGGCAACCAGGAAATGTTCAGCTTTTACCGATCTCGTGGGAAAGAATACATCATCAATGATCAGGCACATGTGCTGGAGTTGTTGCTCGAGGATAGGGAAAAGGCCGAGGAAATTCACAGTCAGTTGAGTGTTGGCGACGCGAGATCTTTCAAGGAACTGGCCCGTACTTTTTCCAAGGGACTGACTGCCGAATCGGGTGGGAATTTGGGGTCATTCGAGCGTGGACAGCTGCCCGAGGACTTCGAGAAAACGATATTCAAGCTCAAACCCGGAGAGATCAGTCCTGTATTCCGGTCAGCGGAGGGTTATCATATTTTCATGATGGAAGAGTGGGTTCCACGCCATGCCCAGAAGTTTTATGAGGTCCAAGATTCCATATTCGAGAAATTGGTCGCTGACAAGGAGCGGGTTGCTCTCGACCTGTACGTGGAGCAACTTGTGCGGAATGCGTCCGTCGAAATCCATGATGAGGACCTAGCCCTCCAATGGGGAGATAGTCGTGCAAGTCTCCAATAAATCCTTGAGATCCCTGGCAGTCAGTCTGTTGGCACTTTTTATGGTGGGAGTGCCATGGACCGAAGGGCTTCGAGCTCAGGACGTCATTCTTCTGGATGAAATTGTCGCCAAAGTAAACGACGAAATCATCACCATGACGGACCTGAACGGGGAGCTCCAACAGCTACGAGCCGGTTTGCAGCAAAGCAATCCCAATCCACAGGCACTGGAGCAGGAGTTTCAACAGCAGAAAAGCGGCGTTTTGCGAACCTTGATCCAGAACAAGATGCTGGTTCAAAAGGCAGACGAATTTGGCATGACCTCGGGAATCGATGCCCAGGTGCTGACTACTCTTGAAGAGATGCGAAAAGCTTCCGGGATTCCCGATATGGAGGTCCTGGATCAATATCTTCGCCAACAGGGGTCCTCGCTGGCGCGCTATCGGGAGACGCTGAAGGAGAGGATGATCATTGACTCACTACTCGGTCAGTTTGTGTACTCCAAAATCATTCTCCTGACGCCGGAGCTCCAGGCTTACTACGATGAACACATCGATCGATTCACGGACAAAGCTGAAGTGGAACTGCAGGAAATCCTGTTTCTGAAGGAGGGGAAAGAGATCTCAGAGCTTCGCAAGAAGGCAGAGGAGATTCTCATTCAGCTCCGCGCTTCGGGTTCCTTCGAAGATCTTGCCAAAGAGCATTCGGACGGTCCCAGCGCCTCCAAGGGAGGAAATATCGGGAACTTCAAACAGGGGTCCATGGCCGCGGCCATTGAAGAGGTCGTTTTTCAAATGGAATCGGGTGGAATCAGCGGGTTAATCGAAACGGACTATGGACTGCAGATTCTCAAAGTCGTCAACAAGAAAGAGCCCTACAAGAAACCTCTGGAGGAAGTGAGAGCGGAGATTTCACAGGAACTCTACCAGATCAAGGCAGCTCCGGGGATGAGAGAATTTCTGGACGATGTGAGGGAGGACAGCTACATCTACGTGAGCCCGGAATACCGGGAGGAGTACGACGTCACGGGGTTGTAAGAGCGGCCTCGCTCTGTGAGCGGCCTCACTGACGCTCGCCCGCGTTCCAGGTTCCACGTTCCACGAAAAGAAAGGTAGGGTGGTCGCACGGCGTGCGACCACCGATCAGGCGGCAAGTTCAATGTAGCGGCCGCTTATTAGCCCGACTATCTCACACCCGCTCTACTGCATCGGCGCCATGATTCGCCCTGACTGTGTTGCATGACCCGCAAGCGGGTACCCCTCCGCCTCCTC
Organism: Acidobacteriota bacterium; assembly: GCA_036445815.1. Taxonomy (GTDB): domain Bacteria; phylum Acidobacteriota; class UBA6911; order RPQK01; family JADFOI01; genus JAPYTY01. Next base: position 6,424 of record JAZFRU010000247.1, read on the forward strand.
AGCGTACCGTACAGTACGCTTCCGGGGGCCTCCTCTCATGTGCCTTGTCAGGCCGGTCCTGCCACCG
>JAZFRU010000248.1:0-3291 GCA_036445815.1 Acidobacteriota bacterium
CCTTATCGATGTCAACGATGCCGTGCTCACGATAGTGACTGGAGCCGGTGGGACATACCTCCACGCAAGGAGCATCGGTACAGTGAAAGCACAAGGTGGGCAGAAAGACCACCTGGGTGTTGGGAAAAGTCCCGAACTCTCGCTTGACCACCCGGGCGAAAAAGACTCCCGGAGGGGTGCCGTGCTCCGCCTTGCAGGAGAGCTGGCAGCCGTAACACCCCACACATCGTTTCAGATCGATCACCATTCCGTATCTCATGGCTGGATCCTCAGTTTCACGCAGGTGTCCAGGTTCAGGTTGATGGGGCTGGTGTGCTGCCAATCGATCTCCAGCAAGCCGTTAAAAAAGACTCCCTTGTTCAGGGCGACCGGGAGAGTCTTGGCCCAGTGTCCCGCACATCCGCCGATACCGACACAAGCGGGATGAATGGTTTCGGTGAGATGGATCTGTCCTTGAACCCGTCTTCCGGTGGAAGATTCCAGCCACACCTCCTGCCCCTCCTTCAATCCCTTCCCGAGTCCCGTGGTTCGGTTCAGGGCGATCGTCAGAGAGAAGGGATCCATTCGTGAGGCCTCATCCAGCCAGGGGTTCTGGTAGGTGAAGCTGTTGGTGTGGATGGTATCCCGGTAATAGAAGCCAAACAGATCGAAGGACTCATCCTCCACCTGGTGGGAAGGACAGGGAAGCCAGCTGGGGAGCGGCTGATAGAAGTCCTCTTCCCAGGGGAAGTCGTGCTCCTCGGCGATGGGCTTGGCCTTCTGGTTGATTCCGATGAGAAACTCCCAGTAAACGGGCACCCGGACATCGGTAAAGCACCGCCAATAGACCTCTTCTACTTTTTTGGGCCAGCTGATGAGGCCGTGCTCCTTGAACCAGTCCAACCCTCTTTCCTGGCCGAAGTTGGCCTTCAGCTCATGGTCACAGATCTCCTCGTAGCGGTAGGGGTGGTCCAGCTTCAGCCGCTGGTCCCCTTCCAGCTTCATCAGCGCATTGAAGGCCAGGTTGATCTCTTCACGAATGCCGATCCGGTCGGCCAGCTCCACCAGGATCTCTCCGGTGGGACGGCACAGCTCCGGAGGGTCGACGATGGGTTGTTTGATGGGCCAGCTCCACTCGCCCAGGCCGGCCGGGTGATTGAAGATGAGTGGGAAGTTGGGACGCGATTCCACGATTTCCAGGTAGGTGGCGTCCGGCAGGATCAGGTCGGCAAACTCCGAGAACTCCGTCAGGGCGATCTCGATGGAAACGATAAAGGGGATTTTAAGCAGGGTCTCGGCCACCGTCTCGGCATTGCCGATGCTCATCAGCGAGTTGGCTCCGCAGTTGAGCATCACCTCCGGTCGGTAGGGGATGTCGAATTTGCTCCACAGCTCCTCCTGATCCTTGGAGGCCATGGTGGAGCCGTACATCCCCATGGGGAAAAGCTCGTTCAACGACATGTTCTCCGGCTTTTTGGGATCGGCGAAGGGATAGGGGAGGTGAGGGGAAACCCAGGACCCGGTGACCATCAGTCCATCCGGTCCGGCGGTGGGCATGTAAAAGGGCTTGCCGGTGTCCGGATGGCCCAGGCTGGCGGGGTTGAAGCCCAGACAACCTCCCGGGACATCCGCTGCCCCCACGATCTGGTTCAAAAGGGCAATCGAATAGCAATTGTACAGGGAGTTGCGGTGCCCCTGGGCTCCCCGAAAGTAGACGGCGGCCACGGGCCGGTAAGGCAGGGTATGACCGTCGATCTGGATGGTGCTTCCGATTCTGGCCTGTTCGGCAAATTCGTGAGCCAGGCGTTCAATGTTGGAGGCCGGAAGATGAGTGATCTTTTCGGCCCACTCGGGTGTGAACTGACGCATGTGTTCGCGAAGCAGAACGAAGGCCGGCCGGGCCGAAACGTTGCCGATGTCGTACTGGCCTTCCAAGGCCAGCTCGCCGAGGTTAGGATCGTCATGGCAGACGGCTTTTTGGCGGGTCAGATCCCAGACCAGCGGCTCCTCGGTTTCCGGATCCCTTACATACAATCCATCGGGACCCGTGAGGTAGGGTCCATTGGTCCGGCGGCTCAGGAAGTCGGCATCCCAGGTCTCCAGCTGGTTCAGGATGATGTTGACCATGGCCAGGGCCAGGGCGGCATCGGTGCCGGGGACGATGGGGACCCATTCATCGGCTTTGGCCGAGGCGAAGTTGCACATCGGATCGACCACCACCAGACGCATGCCTCGTACCCGGGCATCGGCGGCGTCGGCCATGTTGGAGCAGGCCACGTGCCCGGCTCCGTGTCCCTTGGAGGCGCCAAACAGCATGGCGAACTGGCAATACTGAAAGTCGGGTACGCTCGACCAGGAGGCGTGGAAGATGCCATTGACCAGGTGTGCCCCGTTGCCGCAGTGAAGGCCGCCGCCTGCGGCCCAGGAGTTGGTGGTGCCGAAGGCCGCCGCAAAGGCGTTGATGGGGGGGCGGGTGGCGGTGTTGGTGGTGGTGCGCTGCACAAAAAGCTTTCGGGGATCTTCCTGGCGGATCTTCCGGAGCCGCTGGGCGGTCTCCTCCAGGGCCTCTTCCCAGGAGATCTCCTCCCAGCCCGGATCCACGCCCATTCCCTTGACCGGGTTGGTTCGCCTGAGGGGGACCGTCACTCGATTCGGATCGTAATGGGTCATGATGCCGGCCACCCCTTTTCCGCACAGGTGTCCCCGCCCGACCGAGCTTTTGGGATTGCCCTCAATTTTTGTGATGACGCCGTCCTGGCGATGGACCAGAATGGAACAGGCGTTGTAGCAAAGTCCGCAGGCGGACGGAATCCACTCTCCGGTGGCCTGACTCATCGACTGCCTCCCTCGAAAATAGGCAAGATGATCAACTCCATCTTGCTGGTGCTGTTGGGGGTGAACCCGTCGGTGGGCTGGACTTCCATTTCATCCAGAAAAATCCGCAAATAGGTGTGGACCTTTCCTGGAGCCCGGAACAGGTTGGAGGAGAACTCCTCCCCGTAACGTTGACAGAGGGTTTCCAGCAGATCGAGAATTACCTGATCGGTGCCGATCTCGACCTGGGTTTCCCGCTGACCGGTCAGGCGTTCCAAGATACCCAGGAACCGGACCTGGACCTGGCATTGGGCTGGATTCGACATCCCGGCCGCCGAGTCGCCGGTGACAGAGCCGGTGGGCGGGATCATGGGTAGGTTTCCTTTGGTTTCAGCAGCAGACAATAATTTGGGGCAAACCCCTCTCCAGAGAGGAAGGTACGCAATTTGAAGACCAGTAGCCGGGGCAAAGGGAGCCATGTTGGATCGATCTGGCGGG
>JAZFRU010000249.1:0-10251 GCA_036445815.1 Acidobacteriota bacterium
GGTCAGCGGTGAGTTGTATTTTCAATAGGAGATGCCGACCCGTCGAAAGCACGTCTATTCCGGAAAAATTGTCGACCTGATCGTCGACACCATCGACGTCCAGGGAAAACCCGCCATCCGCGAAGTGGTGCGGCATCCCGGCGGAGTCGTGATCCTGGCGGAAATGGAGGACGGCCGAATCGCCTTCGTACGTCAGCATCGTTACCCCCTGGACCAGAAGTTACTGGAACTTCCCGCTGGAAAACTGGAACCTCAGGAGGAACCAGAGATCAGTGCGGCAAGGGAACTTGAAGAAGAGATAGGATTTCGTCCCGACTTCCTGGAACATGTCTTCAGCTTCTATTCCACACCGGGGTTCTGCAACGAACTGTTGCACCTGTACTATACGAACCGCCTTCAGGAGACCTCGGCAAACCCAGAGGAAGGTGAGGATCTTGTGGTGGAGTTCTACAGCCTGGAAGAGGCGATCGAGATGACAGGCCGTGGTGAGATCACCGACGGAAAAACCATTCTAGCCTTGTTCTGGCTTCAATGGAGACGAAGTGGGGGCGCCCACAGGCCCGGTGGCAAGCCCAATGTAGCGGCCGATCTGTGAGCGGCCTCGCCGTGAGCGGTCTCGCTATCGCTCGACCGCGTTTCACGTTCCAGGTTCCACGTTTCACGGAAGAAGAAAGTAGGGGCGCACGGAGGCGCCTCCCACACTCCGGACACGTGGAACGTGGAACCTGGAACGTGGAACGCGCGAGGCCCTGAGGGCTGAAGCGCTGCCCGCGGGTCGAAGACCCACGGGCAAGACTATCTCAGTTTCCGTTGTTCTCGGTTCACCACCCAGGCCGAGACATGATTCGTCAGATTCGGAAACAGCCGACTCAGAAGACAGAAAAGCTGGCCTGAAAAGGTGAGATGAATCTCTCGCTTTTTGTTGCGTATGGCACCGACAATGGCCTGGGCCACTCTTTCGGAGCTTTGTCCACCTCCCAAGCGCCTCATCGACCGCAGACTTTCGGTTTTCCGGGCAGACTCCTGAAACTCGCTGGCCGTGTAACCAGGACAAACGACACTGACCCCGACCTGGGTCCCCTTCAACTCTCCCCATAGAGCCTCCCCGACCGCCACCTGGGCAAATTTGGTGGCACAGTAGCTGCCGGAGTAGGGAAAGGCCTTCTTGCCGATAATGCTGCTCACCAGAACGATGTGCCCTCTATTTTGCTCGAGTAAATGAGGTAACGCGGCATAAATCGACTCGTAACTGGCCTGAAAGTTCACCTGCCAGATGTGGGCCATCTCTTCTGGCGAAATCTCTTTAATGGGACCGTAAATTCCATATCCCGCATTACAGATCAAGATGTCAAGACCACCCAGCTCTTCCAGACAACCCCTGACAACAGCCGTACCCTGGCCGGCAATGCTCAGGTCGTGGGACCGGGCCACCACTCGACGAGCCCCTTTTTCTTCACAGACCCGGACCACCCGTGCCAGTCGCTCCTCTCGACGAGCCGTGAGGTACAGTTCATGCCGGGAACTGGAAAATGCGTGAGCGGTGGACTCGCCGATTCCTGAGGATGCCCCGGTAATGAGAACCTTGCTAAGGTCTGTCTTCATGCTGCGCTCCTCTGGCCCGAACGATGCCTGATCCAGGCTGGGTCAACTGACAGTCAAAGGGGTGCACCTCGACCACCGCAGCCTATGTAACCGCACGCCGCGTCAATGATCAAACAAAAAAGGGGGATTCTGGATTCAGTTGAGGCTGCGCAGAAATTCAACAAGCGCATTCAACTCGCGATCTGAGACCCGATCCACGCCCGGCATGAATTTCTGTTTTCCCTCAAATCCTGGAACGACCTCATGGTCGGGGATGGAGGTCGGATGAGTAATCTGCTGTGTGAGCCACTCGGGAGAACGTCCCCTCCGGCCCTGTCGCGTGAGATCTGGCCCCACCTTGCCGGTCAGGTTCAAATCGCGGGCCTGCAAAGAGTGGCAGGATCCACAATTACGAGTGAGGATCACTCGCTTGGCCAGCTTTTCATCGGAAGCCGAGAGGCGCCGGTCAGCCCGAGACTCAAGACAACCACTGGTCAAAAGGGTTAAGATGGAAAGGGTGAGGGTAGCCATTCCGACACCTTTAGGGGCCGCGAGCAACATAATTAGGAATCTTATCACATATTTTTTAGAACGGGCAATGATAATATTTAGTCATGGCTAAAAAACCGGCTATCCTTTTTCTTTGCACCGGCAACTCAGCCCGGAGCCAGATGGCGGAAGCCTTCGCGCAATACTACGGCGGGCGGGCTCTCACGGTGCACAGCGCCGGAACGGCTCCCAGCAAGGTCCACCCCAACGCCATCTGGGCCATGAACGAAGTCGGTCTGGACATCTCCCACAACACCTCTGATCCACTCAGCGGCACCCGTCTGGAAGAGTTCGATTATGTGGTGACCCTGTGCGGGGACGCCAGGGAATCATGTCCTGTTTTGCCTCCTGACACGCAGAAGGAACACTGGCCTCTTCCGGACCCGGCCAAGATCCGCGGAAACCCATCGCAAGTCATGAAGGGCTTTCGGGTGATTCGCTACCAAATTGAAACCCGGGTCAAAGACCTCCTCAAAAAGGTTCTCCCCTATTAACATCCGTCAATCTCCGAGGTACAATGCTGCGCCATGAGAAGTCCATTGAGCATCGCCTGCATCTTAGCCATTACCCTGCAGACCTCCTGCATATGGAAACTATGGACAAACGACACCCCCTTCGAGGAAAGGATCTTCGACGTTTACGGAACCGTCGAATCCATCTCCCTGGATGATCTGGTTATTCAGAGCAATAAAAACCAGCAACTGATGTTCCGAATGGCACCCAGTTCGGTTCGAGGGGGGGATTTTGAGGCCGGTGACTACGTCCACGTCTACTACAAACAGAAAGAGACGATAAAGGAAGTCACTATGGTGGTCGAAAAAATCGGCTGAAGGGAGTGCCGAGCCTGGTTCCGAACGTTCCCTTTCAAACCTTTGGATTTAGGTCGAAACACCCGCCGCCGTTGAGGCTCAAGGTTTCTGTTTCGCCACAACGAGACTGTATAATAGATTTCTAATGAAGCGCTGTTTTGTCTGCTACTACCACGAGATCATTCTCAAGCGGAAAAACCGAGCCTTTTTCGAAAGACGTCTATCGGAAAACGTCAAGAAAGCATTGACCGGCCTTCCCTATCATTCAATCCGCCGACTCTCAGGACGGATCCTGATCGAGCTGGTTCCTGATTCTCCTGTCGAAGAAGTGAGCAGCCGGCTGCAGAAGGTTTTCGGATTGGCGGTCTGCTGTCCGGCCTGGATGTCGGTTCAAAATATGGACCAGCTCCAGGAGGACCTGTGGAGTCAGGTCGAGAACCGAGAATTCGACACCTTTAAAATCGACTCCCGCAGGGCCAACAAGAAATATCCGCTTAACTCTCAACAGATGAACGAACATCTGGGAGCCGTCATCGGCGAGCGATCGAAAAAAAAGGTTCGCCTGAAGCAGCCCGATCTCACCTGCTATGTGGACATCGTCCAGGATTTCGCCTTCCTCTATTTCGAAAGGCGCAAAGGGGGCCTGGGATTACCCTCATCTTCTTCGGGCAAAGTGGTGGTGCTGCTCTCCGGGGGCATAGATTCGCCGGTTGCCGCCTACAAGGTGATGAAGCGAGGCTGCAGGGCCATTTTTGTACACTTTCACAGCTTGCCGCATACCACGCCCGAATCGCTCAATAAGGTACGCCTTCTTGTGTCCATGCTCAACGAATATCAGTACACCTCCAAGACCTACATGATTCCCTTTGCCGAGGCTCAACGGCAGGTGGTGGCCTTTACCCCGGTAGAAACTCGGGTCATCTTGTATCGCCGCATCATGATGCGGATGGCAGAGGCGATAGCGCGAAAAGAAGGGGCTCAGGCTCTCGTGACCGGCGACAGTATCGGACAGGTCGCCTCTCAGACTCTGGAAAATCTGCGGGCTGTCTCCGATGCCACTCTGTTTCCCATTCTGCGGCCACTCATCGGAGAGGACAAAGAGGAAATCGTTGCCGTAGCACGTCGCATCGGAACCTTTGAAACCTCCATTTTGCCTCACGACGACTGTTGTTCCCTGTTTGTTCCGAAACACCCCGAAACTCGAGCACGATTGGATGGAATTCGACGGGTCGAAGGAGAACTGGATATCGAGGCCATCGTCGGAGATGCCCTGTCCAAGATGGAGATCGAGAAAACTGAATTCCCCTCCCTGGCGGAGCCACGGGTACCCACCCTGAAAGTGCACTGACATTATGCCTCACCTACTTCAAGTCCTGTTGTTACTGGCCGGAATCATTGTGGTCGCGAAATTGGCCGGCGCCCTGAGCGTGCGTTATGGCCAGCCGGCGGTGTTCGGAGAAATCGCTGTTGGACTGCTTCTCGGGCCCACCGTTCTCAATGTGATGAATCTCGGAATCTTCTCCCACGTCGAAGGGGGAGGAGCTGGAGCCATCGGCTCACTGGTGTCCGCAGCTGATCAGTCGGGCCTGCTGGAGCGTCCGGCCCATTCGCTTTTCCTGGAAGGCTTCATCAAAGACCTGGCCGAGATTGGCGTCATTCTTCTCATGTTCGTGGCAGGCATGGAGACCGATCTGGCGGCCATGAAGAAGGTCGGAAAAGTCGCTTTCTGGGCAGCCATAGGCGGAGTCCTTCTCCCATTCTCCGGTGGGCTGTGGGCGACCACCTATTTCGGATACTCCCTTTACTGGGAGGCCATCTTTGTGGGAACCATCCTGACCGCCACCTCGGTTTCCATTTCGGCCCAGACTCTGATGGAACTCAAGGTGCTCCGATCCAAGGAGGGCACCACCATACTGGGAGCGGCGGTCATCGACGACGTGTTGGGCATCATCGTTCTGGGAGTGGTCACGGCGCTCTCGGCCGTTGGCGCGGCTGAAGATGCGGAGACGGCCGGTATTGGTTCGGTCCTGTCCATCATCTTCTGGATGGCCCTTTACTTTGTTGTTTTCTGGGTGGTCGGAAGCAGGTATCTGGAACGGTTTTGTAAACTGGTCTCCAAGATTCCAGCCAGCGAAGCCTTGCTGGCCGCCGTCCTGGTGGTGGCATTCTTTTATTCCTGGGCTGCAGAGTTTCTGGCCCACCTGGCCGCCATCACCGGCTCCTACCTGGCCGGAGTCCTTTTTGCTCAGACCAGCTTCAAGGATGAAATCAGTGCCAAGGTCCATCCACTGACTTACTCGCTTTTCGTCCCTGTTTTTTTTGTGAGCATAGGCCTACAGGCCAATGGCCGAGAACTGGGAGGAGCAATCTGGTTCATGGTGGCCATTGTTTCCATCGCGATTGCGAGCAAGATTGTGGGCTCTTTTATCGGTGCTCGAACCACAGGATTCGACAATATCCAGTCTCTGCGGGTGGGCATCGGGATGGTCAGCCGGGGCGAAGTCGGACTCATCGTGGCGGGCGTGGGAATCAGTCGCGGAATCATCAGTCAAGACATCTTCTCGGTCATGGTCATCATGGTTCTGGTGACGACCATGATTACCCCCCTGTTGCTCCGCTACGCCTTCCCCCGGGTGGTTGAAGAAGCCCATGCCGAGGTCTTTGAATCGATTGGCACCGTCGAAAAAGACGAATAAACCTCGAAAAAAAGAAGTTTTCTGAATAATCCCGACCCGGAAGCGCATCTATACCGGTATGCGGAAGACTTCCTCACCACTGATGGCGGCGAGCACGCTGATCTGGATCGGCCTTACCACTGGGTCCTTGCTGTATTCCGCCCAGATCTACCAATCGGGAGCTGAAAAAGTCCGCCAAGTTCTGGAGGAACTGAGTGAGAACTCTCAGGAAGGACAAGCGCAGCCAAGAACCTATCGGCTCTCCCAAGCAGAAATCAATGCCTATCTGCTGGACGAACTGGGTCAACAGGAGCAACGTGCCGTCGAAGATGTTTCGATCCTGCTCAGGGACGGGGAGTTCGTCACGACGGTTGGAATCGATCCGGATCGACTCCAGCTAGGAGAGAACACCACTGCCGGGACACTCCTTGGCCTTCTGTTTGAAGGAAAACAGACCCTTGAAATCGAAGGCCGACTCAGTGTGATAAATGGAATCGGAAGCTATCAGATCCAGCAAGTTCGCTTCAGTGGGATGGCACTCCCCAGAGAACTGGTCAACGAGATCCTGACCTCTTTGGGCAGGAGCCAGGACCCTCCCTTTGACCCCACATCCACATTTCCCATACCTTATGGAATTCAGTCGATCATCGTCTCTGCTGGCCAGGTCATCATCGCAACCTGATCGCCGTCGAACCGGCCTCGCTGTCGCTCGGCCGCTTCTTACGTTTAAAGTTTAACGTTTCACGTTTAACGAAAAAGAGCAGGCCAGACCAGTATGAGCTGCTCTCAGGATTCGGCGCAGGACTTCATTCTTTCTTTCGTTAAACGTGAAACATGAAACGTTAAACATGAAACCCGTTGGTCTTCAACCAGCGATCACGGGTCACTCACCTGGTAGTACTGCTCGGAAATTCGACCTTCCTGCCACCGAACGAGGTATCCAAATTCCGGAAGAAGGGGCAAGAGCCGGTTGGCCCTGAAGAACACAAACAGTCCACCGTCGACAGCCAGTTGATTCTTGACACTCTGATAGGAACGATCCGTGGAGAGACTCTTTTCTTTTCCGGCAACAGTCCTGAGAGTCTTCTGCAATCCCTCGGAACTGTTCGAGACCAGAAGGTAATCAGGCATTCTCACCTGATAGAGAACCTGTCCAGGATCCTTTCCTGAATAGATCAGAATGTTTTGATGTTCTGATGTCTCCAGATGTTCTTCACCGAACAGGTTCCTGACCGCCCTCTCAATGGGAACTTCCAAAGCCTGGGGGCGATCGGGAGAGCCGGGAATCAGCAAAGCGGTAAAGTGAATCCTCCACGATTCATTCTCTTTTCGAGCCAACTGGTGAATCAAAACCCAGACGCTCTTCACCTCTTCGACCAGCAGCGACCAGAGCGGATCCTGCAGAGACTCTGGAACACTTTCAATCACGGTCCGGGAGTCCAGATCCAGCCACTGAGACAGCTGCACCTGATCGAGAAAATCCAGGCTCGAAGGAGGGTTTGTCACGACCACCAAAGCCAGGATGTCCTCCGGGACAACCTGCTCAAAGATGGCCGCCCGGGTGGGTGGCAGCAGGCCAAGGAGAGTCACACTCAGAACCCCCAGCCCCAACCACACAAGCCATAACCGCATTAGACCTTCCCTTTTGAGGTATGCTAGTTTCTTCAGTATGGATGTTAAACAACTGGAGCAGAAACTAGCAACCCTTCAGAAGGCTCAGGACAAGTTGGAAGTCCTGGACGACATCGCCGCTCACTACTATGACGAGGAAGATTACTCCCAGGCCGTCACCTACTACCAGCAAGCCGTAAAGCTGACTTCTACAGGCAACTCCCGGGCTTACTTCCAGGGGATGGAAGGTATCTGCTGCTTTCTGATGAATCAGGACGAGGCAGCTTACCGTGCTCTGACGGACGCCAGAGAGACACTTCATCCCGATGAGGAAGACTTTGACTCCGAAATCTATGGATTGGTCCATTACTTTTTGGGATCTCTCTACGAGTATGGCGAAAAAAATGAGGCCTCTCTGGAATCTCGCCTGAAAGCTCAAGAGTATTTAACGGAACTCGACCCTGAGGTTCAGTGGATGTTGCTGGTCGGCATAAGCAGAAACTACGAACTCCAGGGGGACTTTCAGAAGGCGGTGAAGTACAACATTGAAGCCATCTCACTCATCAGTGGAGATGATCCTGAAATTGTCTACATCTTTGAAAGCCTCGGCTACAGCTACCACGAACTGGGGGAATACGATAAGGCCCTGGAATACTTCTCCCGGATACTTGAAGTTGATCAGGGTTTCGAACGGCAGGAGGAGATCTATTTTAATATCGGCCTCTGCAACCGCAGACTGCTCAACTTCCGCATGGCGCTGGATTCCTATCTCAAGTTATTGGAGCTCAAGGAACTGCAAGCCACCTCCGAGACTTTGACCTGGCTCCATATTGAAATCGCTCACTGCTATTACAGCTTGAAGAACTATGACAAGTCGGTTGAGATGGTCACAGAGGGCTTGAAAGGATCCATCGAAGACAAAACGGAAAAGGCCGAACTCCACAGCTATCTGGCCAATAACTACCATGGAATGGGTCATTTTGAAGAGGCCGTGGAGGCAGGTGAGCAGACAATTAAGATCTCCGATGAATTCCACAACGTGGAGATCATGCTTCCCAATCTTGCGCTAAGCTACCACCAGCTGGGCAACTCCGCGAAGTTTGAACACTATCGTGATTGGTGCAATCGCGACTTCCCAGACCTGAGCTGGACCAAACAGCTCAACAAGCTCCAACCATAGAAAGCCCTTCGGTCGTCGGATGTCCTTACAAAAACGGGTTGACCCTCACCTTTTACGTGGCGCTCTGGCCATCGTTCACCGACTGAATGAGATGGGTCATGAGACTTACATCGCCGGAGGTGCGGTCCGAGACTTTCTCCTGAATAAAGACATTGCCGAGATCGATATCGCTACCTCCGCCTCGCCGGATGAAGTCGAGGGGCTCTTTGACAGAACCATTCCCATCGGAAAAGCGTTCGGAGTCGTGGTGGTGGTCGTGGAATCAAACAACTACGAGGTCACGACCTTCCGGAAGGAGTCGGAATACGAGGATGGACGCCACCCCAGTTCGGTTGAATTCACCGACGCTCAAAACGATGTCCTGAGGCGGGACTTCACCGTCAACGCTCTCTTCCTGAATCCAGTCAATGAACAGATCATCGACTACGTCCAGGGACGGAAGGATCTCGAACGCAAGTTGATTCGCACCGTGGGTTCTCCGAATCACCGTTTCTCGGAGGACAAGTTGCGACTCCTGCGTGCTCTGCGCCTGGCCTGCCAGCTGGGCTTCCAGATCGAAGAGGAAACGTACCATCAAATTCAGCAATTCTCCCCGCAACTCAACCAGGTCAGCTGGGAAAGAATCCGAGACGAACTTCTGAAAATTCTTACAGGCCCCGATCCGGCTCGCGGCCTCAAACTGCTGTTGGATTCAGGAATCCTGGCCCAGGTCCTCCCCGAGGCCGTCGCCATGGACGGAGTCGAGCAGCCTCCGCAATTCCATCCGGAAGGCGATGTTTTCACCCACACCTGCCTGATGTTTAAAATGTCCGAGAAGCTAACCGACTCTCTGGCACTGGGGATACTCTTGCACGACATCGGCAAGCCACCCACCTTCACCATCAAGGAACGCATTCGTTTTGATGGCCATGCCGAGGAGGGCGCTCGGATGTCCGAGGATATTTGCCGCAGGCTTCGCATTTCCAACGATATCACCGATCAAACCGTGGATCTGGTCAAGAACCACCTGCGCTTCATCCATGTTCAGGAAATGCGGGAAAGCACCCTCAAACGGTTTCTTCGAAAAGAGAATTTCGACGAACATCTTGAACTGCACCGCCTCGACTGCCAGGCAAGCCACGGGAATTTGTCCAACTACCATTTCTGTCGAGAACGGCAAAAGGTCATCACCGAGGAACAGATGCGTCCTCCTCCCCTGGTCAAGGGACAGGACCTGATCGATCTGGGCCTGGATCCCGGACCCATTTTCTCCGAGATCCTGGGCGCCCTGGAAGACCTCCAACTGGAAGGGGGTCTCACCAGCAAGGCGGATGGCCTCGACTGGGTCAGGGAGAGGTACCTGAGCGGGTGAGTTGCTGACCGGCTGACCTGCCGCTGGTCTTCGACCAGCGCGTTCCAGGTTCCACGTTCCACGTTCCAGGTAATTAAGAAAAGGAAAGTATGGGGGCATGGCCGTGTGTCCCTACCCTTTCAAAGCGCCATTCTGATTTCTCTTATTCCCTCTTGGATCTTTGTTCCCATAGTGTTATAAGAATTGAGTTATGAAAGAAAAAAATTCCTTCCTTTCATTCTTACTGATCGTCACTTCTTCTCTGTTATGGCTGGGCTGTTCGGAAACGCCCGAACCCTCTGTCGATGAGGTCGCACCAGCGGCACCTTCTCAACCCGCACCGGGTGAGATGGTACTGATACCTGCCGGTGAATTCACCATGGGAACAGATGTGGAGCGTACCCCTCCTATTGAAATACCGGAACACACCGTTGACTTGCCCGCCTACTTCATCGATGTGTATGAGGTGACTCACGGGGAATGGATCAGGTTTCTCACGGAAAGTGACTTCGCACC
>JAZFRU010000250.1:0-11469 GCA_036445815.1 Acidobacteriota bacterium
GCCATGCATCATGAGTTGGAGCTGTTGGTCGAAGCCGGGCTGACACCGATGCAGGCCCTTCAGAGTGCCACCTCCTGGGCCGCTGATATGTTGGCGGGTGTCCAGGGTCGGCGCGGAAACCAGAGAGTGGGCTCACTGCAGCCCGGAAATTTTGCCGACCTGTTGGTGCTCGACGCGAATCCCCTGGAGGACATCGCCAACACCCAGAAGATTGAAAAGGTGATGAAGGGCGGCAGGTTTCTGGAATTCGGATACCATCCTGACTTTTTCAGTTTTGAGACTCCTCGAAGTGCGACCGCCATGTCCACTCCGCTGCCGGAGATCAGCTCCATGTCGCCGCATTCGGTGGTTGAGGGGAATCCGGATCTGAAGATTGTGATCGAAGGGGCCGGATTTGTGAGTAATTCGATTGTCAGAGTGGAGGGGATTTCTCTGGCCACTGAATTCGTCGGCCCTCGCGAATTGAAAGCCACCATTCCCGCCCATCTCATGGAGCAGGCTCGACCCGACCGGTTCCGCTCACCAGGGCCGGATCAAAACACGGGCATTTTCGGAGATCGTACGGTGAGGGTCACCGTCTTTAATCCGCCTCCCACCGGCGGGCTCTCCAACAGCATCTCGCTGATCGTCGAGGCCAGGTGGCACACTGAGCCTTAACCACAGCGACACAGAGAAGACCGTTTCACCACAGAGGCACAGAGCCACAGAGAAGATAGTTCCACCACAGAGACACAGAGTTTTCTTTTCTTCTTCACTCCGAAGGCTCGGAGGCACACGCTGCCTGGAATGAGCGGACATCTATTTGGGAGGTGCAGAGGCACTGGGTTTTGTGCTCAGGACGAAGACACCAAGACAAGGAAAAAGAATTTCTCTGTGTCCCTGTGTCTCTGTGGTGAAACTTCAGTGCCTTTGTGGTGAACAACCTGTGGTTCTGTGGTTATTCCTTGGCCTGCAGCTTTTCCTTCAGTTCGGCCACTTCCTTCTCCAGGCGTTTGATGGTGTCGACGAAGTGGGGAAGCTCTTTCAGAAGCAGATAGTTGCGCTTCCACAGTCCTGAATCCATCTCCGGCGTTCCAGAGATCACTTTGCCCGAGTCAACCGAGCGGGCGATGCCCGTTTGTGCGGTGGCCACAGCGCGGTCTCCGATCGTGATGTGGCCGGCGACTCCAACCTGGCCTCCCAACATGACATGATCGCCCACCCTGGTGCTTCCCGCCAGGCCCACCTGTCCTGCCAGAATGGTGTGGTGGCCCACTCGTGAGCCGTGGCCGATCTGGACCAGGTTGTCCAGTTTTGTGCCTTGACCGATACGCGTTTCTCCAACGGTGGCACGGTCGATACAGGTGTTGGCTCCAACTTCGACGTCGTCCTCCAGAACGGCAATGCCCGATTGCCTCATCTTGTAATAGCTTTCATCGGCCTCGGGAGCAAAGCCGAAACCGTCTGATCCGACTATCGCGCCGTTCTGCAAGATAACTCGGTCGCCGATCCGGCAGTGTTCGCGTACCACTGAATGGGCATGGGCTTGAAAATCATCGCCGATCCGGGCATGGGGATAGATGACGACGTTGGGATAGAGCACCGCATTGTCGCCCAGTTGCACCCCTTCACCGATGACGGTGTTAGCGCCTATGGAACAGTTTTCGCCGAGAGTGGAGGTATCGGCAACGGTGGCGGTGGGATGGATACCGGGAACGGGTTCCGGCGGTTGGTAAAAGAGTTCAATGGCATGTGCGAAGCTGAGGTAGGGGTTCTCACAGATCAGGGTGGGGATCGAGGAAGAAGGGGCTTTAGGGGAGAGGATAATGGCACCGGCGCGAGTCGATTGGATCTGGCTGAGGTACTTCGGATTGGACACGAAGGTCAGCTGGTCCCTTTCAGCATCGTCAATGCCCGCCACCCCATTGATCTCGATCTCTCGCGATCCTCGAATCTGGCAGCCTAGTTTTTCGGCGATTTCTCCCAGCTTCATTGTTGTCTCGATGTCATCATTAATTGTTTCAGGTGAGAATGATAACGTGAGACGGGTGAGGTTGGGAACAGAAACTCGATTTTCCTTCATTTTCGACCTGTCGTCAGCATCTCAATAAATTATGGCTCAGCCTGCTCAATCGGCTCGCGCCGCGGGAAAGGTCAGTGTTGCCGTTTTTCTGAGCCGGATTCTGGGTTTGGTGCGGGATCAGGTCTTCGCTCACCTGTTTGGAGCCGGGCTCTACAATGATGCGTGGCTGGTGGCATTCAGGATTCCCAATTTGTTGCGAGACCTCTTTGCTGAAGGAGCCCTGAGCGCCGCCTTTGTCCCCACCTTCACCGAGTTCCTGCACAAGAAGGGCCGAACTGAGGCCTGGGTGTTGGCCAATCTGGTTCTGAGTGCCTTGCTGGTGCTGCTAGGAGGATTTGCACTTCTTCTTCCTTTTGTCGCCGAACCCCTGGTTTATGTATTGGCGGCCGGCTTTGCCGAGGTCCCGGGGAAGCTGGAGATCACTTCAAACCTGGTCCGAATTTTATCGCCATTTCTGATGTTGGTGGCCATGGCTTCGGTAGGGATGGCCATCCTCAATACCTTCAACCATTTCTTTCTCCCCGCCCTGGCGCCGGCGCTCTTTAATTTAGCCGTGATCGGTGGGGGGCTAGTTCTGGCACCACAGTTTGAAAGATGGGGGATCTTGCCGATATACGCCATGGGCGTGGGAGCCTTGCTGGGGGGCGTGCTTCAGTACCTGGTCCAGCTTCCGTTGATGCGTCAACACGGATTTCGGTTCCAGTTCCGACTGGCCTGGAGACACGAGGGGCTTCGAAAGATTGGCCGGTTGATTGCTCCGGCTATCATGGGGGTAAGTGCCGTCCAGATCAATGTGCTGGTCAATACTCAGATCGCCTCATTTCTCCAGGAAAATGGCCCCGTCTCCTGGCTAAGCTATGCATTTCGTATCATTTATCTCCCCATTGGCCTCTTTGGTGTGGCCGTGGGCGTGGTCAACCTGAGAGACGTCTCGGTCTTTGCCGCACGGGAGAGCTGGGATGAACTGAAGGAAACCGTTGCCAATTCCATCAAACTCATTTCAATCATGGCCGTTCCTTCATCGGTGGGATTAATCATCCTGGCCGGTCCCATCGTGGAGGTGCTCTTTGAGCGGGGTGGCTTCACTTCCACAGATACTCTGTACACGGCCTATGCCTTGATTTGCTATTCCCTGGGGCTCTTTGCCTACAGTTGTATGAAGGTGTACGTTCCTACCTTTTATGCCCTGAACGACACCCGAACCCCGGTTCGGATCAGCCTGATTGCCGTCTTCAGCAATCTTTTTATCAATCTCATCCTGGTCTTTGCAGTTCTTCCACAAGGCTATCGTTTTGTGGGGCTGGCCCTGGGAACCTCAGTTTCCGTTACACTCAGCTACTTTTTGCTGGCCAGGAGTTTTTATCAACGACTGGGTTCTCTTCGACGCTATCAGGTGATACCCACCTTGTTGAAAGCAGTGGCTGCCGCCGCGGTAATGGGGATTCTTGTCTGGCTGCTCAACCGGTTTTTTCAGGAGCTGTGGGGAGAAATGGACTCCTGGCAGGTACTGGTTTCGTTGATGACGTCTATTCTAGTGGGCATCATCAGTTACTTTGGCTGCTGTCACGTGATGCACGTTAAAGAGATTCGGATTCTCTGGGCCTGGGTGAAGCATTGATGCAGGAGAGAGCCTTTCAGAATTATCTGAACCACCTTCAAGTGGAGAGAGGTTTGGCCTTGAATACGGTAGCGGCCTATCGGAGAGATCTCCTCGAATTCTTTGCGGTTCTGAAATCTCGTGAATGGAAGTTGGAAACCGTGGGGAAGCCGGAGCTGGGCCTATATATTCAGCATCTCTACGGACATCTCTCAGCCCGGTCGGTGATGCGCAAGATCGCCAGCTTGAGATCCTTCTTTCGGTTTCTCCTGCTGGATGGTTATCTCCAGGAGGATCCCGCCGAGACGCTGGAGTCTCCCAAGACCTGGCGGACCCTGCCCAAGTATTTGACCGAGGGTGAAGTCGACACACTCCTTGGACTGCCTGATTTGACGACCCCCCATGGTTTGAGGGATCGGGCCATGTTGGAAGTTCTCTATGCCACAGGTGTGAGAGTCAGTGAACTGGTGCGGATTCGGCTGGAAGAAATGAATCTGGAGTTGGGTTGGATCAGGGTTTTTGGGAAAGGTTCCAAGGAGCGTCTTGTCCCGGTCGGTGATTCGGCGGTCGCTTTTGTTCAGCAATACCTGGAGGAGGCCCGAGGACACTTCCTGCGCAAACGAGGACCCAGTCCGTTCTTGTTTCTGACCCAGCAAGGTCGTCCCATGACCCGGCAGTACTTCTGGCTTCTGGTCACCAGGTTCGGAAGGGAGGTCGGAGTCAAGAGAAGCCTGAGTCCCCACGTTCTGAGACACAGCTTTGCGACCCATTTGCTCGAGCACGGCGCTGATTTGAGGGCCGTTCAATTAATGCTCGGACATGCCGATATCTCCACGACTCAGATTTACACCCACGTGACTCGAGAAAGGCTCAAGCATATTTACGATCAGTACCACCCCCGAGCGTAGGGGTTAGGCCCGCATTTCTCACACCTTCTCATCACGAAGCGGTGCAAGGGCCGGGGCCTGACAAGGCGCATGACCCGCCTTGCGGGTCGTGCAACACCGTCAGGACGGATCATGGTGCCGATGCAGTAGAGAGGGTGTGAGAAATGCGGGCTAGACTCCGACCAGGTATGATGAAGGTTCGCTGGCAGCGTGTTCTGATCTACTCACTGACCGGACTTTGCTGCGGGCTTCTGCTTTTCAGCTGGAATCAACGGAATATCCAGCGTGTTCACCTGGACATCATGCTCAACGGCCTTCACCACCAGGCTCGTTTGATGGAACTCATGTTTCACCTGAATGAATCCTCCACCGACAGTCAGGTGGATGACATTCGGACCCAGCTTCCTTATCGCCTCACGATTATCGACGGGAAAGGGGCAGTTGTGAGTGATTCCCTGTTCTCGGGAGCGGACCTGGAAAAGATGGGAAACCAGCTGAACCAAAAGGAAATCATGGAAGCGAGGCAGAGCGGGGCGGGTTCCGATCTGCGTTACTCTGAAATCACGGATGGATGGGTTCTCTTTGCCGCCACTCCGACTTCCCTGGGCGGTTACATTCGCCTTTCCCGTCCGGTCAGCGGACCCAATCCCGTCGAGGATCCGATATAGATTTCCACCAAATGAGACAAGGAAGAAGACCGCAAAACTAACTGCAGAACGACCTGCCGTAAGTCGGGATGACCGTGTAGAATTCGGTTCAGGGGGAAGAAAAGCGATGAACATCAATGGGCAAGAACTCGATACGTCTGTCGGAAAACTGCTGGTAGTGGCCAGTTCCAAGGGAGTTTGCCGGATCTGTTTTCCCGGGGAATCGGCAAGTGATCGAGAGGCCTGGTTCGATCGACATCTTTCCGGGGTACCCCCGCAGGACTCAGATAGATTTCTGGTGGAGGCAACAAAACAGCTGACCCGTTACTTCACTGGGCAGAACCAGGCCTTTGATCTGGCACTGGATCTCAGAGGGACTCCTTTTCAGATCCGGGTCTGGCGGGAATTGCTCAAGATCTCATACGGTACCACCGTCAGCTACGGGGAGGTGGCTCGCGCCATAGGGAATCCCCGGGCCTGTCAGGCGGTGGGGGCTGCCGTGGGGAGAAATCCAATTCCGATCGTGGTGCCCTGCCATCGAGTCATCGGTCATGATGGGGCGTTAGTGGGATTCAGGGGAGGATTGCCCACCAAGAAAAAACTGCTGGCACTGGAGGGGGCGCGCGGCTGACCGGCTGACCGCTGGTCTTCGACCAGCGCGGTTCACGTTTAACGTTTCAGGTTTAACGTGGGACTGGAATATGGGAGGCGCTTCAGAGCGCCGAATCCGGATGGGCACACGCCGTGCGCCCTGCACTCCTTTTTCGTGGAACGTGGAACCTGGAACGCGGACGAGCGGAGCGAGGCCGCCCATCCTGTGGTTGTGCTCCGGACTGTCAAACTCTTAGAATGATGGCGATGATGTCAGTCGCAACCGTTCTCGAAAAAATTTATGCCGACCAGCGGATCGATCGGGAAGAAGGATTGCTTCTTCTGCAATCCGAGGCCTTTCATCAAGTAGGCCAGGCTGCAGATTATGTTCGTCAGAAGAAGTGTCCGGACAACGTTGTTTCTTTCCTGATCGATCGGAATATCAGCTACACCAACGTCTGTGTTGCCCGCTGTACCTTCTGTAATTTTTACCGCAAGCCGGGTGTCGAGGGGGGATATGTTCTGCCGCTTGAAACCATTTTTAAAAAGATCGAGGAGACCGTTGCCCTCGGTGGGACCGGTATCCTCATGCAGGGAGGGATGCACCCCGACCTGAAGATCGACTACTATGAAAACCTGTTGCGTTCGATAAGGGAACGTTATCAAATTCACCTGCACTGTTTTTCGCCTCCTGAAATCGTCGTCCTGGCCCGGCTGAGCAAAATAACCATCCGAGAGGCCATTCAGCGACTGAAGGCCGCTGGATTGGTCTCGATCCCAGGCGGAGGAGCGGAGATTCTCACCGACCGGATGCGTAAGGAAATCAGCCCTGGCAAGTGCAGTGCAACAGAGTGGCTGGAAGTGATGCGTATTGCCCATCAGGAGGACTTGTTGACGACGGCTACCATGATGATCGGAGGTGGGGAAACGGTTCAAGAACGCATGGAACACCTGGACCGGCTCCGAGAATTGCAAGATGAAACGGGCGGTTTTGTGGCCTTTATTCCCTGGAACGTACAACTCGAGGGGACACCCATGCAGGAGTCCGTGACCGAGCAGGTCAGTCCTCTCGATTATCTGATGCTCCTTGCCGTCACTCGTCTCTATCTGGACAACATACGCAACATTCAGGTTTCCTGGCTGACCCAGGGTTTAAAGGTTGCCCAGGTGGCCCTCCGTTTTGGGGCCAATGACGTGGGCAGTATCATGATTGAAGAAAACGTCATCAGTACAGCCGGCGCTCATCGTGTCGCTACCCGCCAGGATCTCATCCGAATCATCGAGCAGGCAGGATTCCACCCTGCTCAGCGAGACACTCTTTATCAAACCTTCCGCCGCATCGCTTGAAGCGCCGCTTGACTTCAAGCTCTGAATGTATAAATATACACATCTTGTGTATAGCGCAAAGGAGCAACGTCAGCAGGCCATTATCGATCTCGTGACTGCGGTGGATGTCGGAAGCCAGGAAAGTCTTCGCAAAATGCTAAGGGGGAAAGGGTTTGAGGTCACTCAGGCGACACTTTCCCGCGATCTCAAGGAGCTCAATGTGGTGAAGACCGCCACCGAGGCGGGTGAATATAAATATGCGGTTTTGGGTGACTGGGCGGGATTTCACATCACAGGTTGCGAGGTGAGTGGGAATCTGTTGGTGGTGCATACGGAAGCTGGAATGGCAGCACCGGTGGCCTACAGAATTGATTCTCTGGGACTGCCGGGGGTTTTGGGAACGGTGGCGGGTGAGGATACGCTTCTGGTGGTAGTGGCCGAAGCGGTTGATGCTCGCAAGGTGCGAAAAAACTTGTGGAAAGGGGTTCAGATACAGTGAAGAAAATTGTGTTGGCCTATTCAGGAGGCCTGGATACTTCGGTCATGATGCACTGGCTGAAAGAAAAATACCAGTGTCCCATTCTGGCCTTTGTAGCCGATGTGGGGCAGGGTGAGGACCTGGAGGCGGCCGAGAAAAAAGCCTATCAAACGGGCGCTGACAAGGTTGTGATCTCTGATTTGCGCGATGAGTTCGTCCGGGAGTTTGTCTTTCCTGCCATGGAGGCGCATGCCCTCTACGAAGGGGAGTACCTGTTGGGTACCTCTCTTGCGCGCCCCGCCATTGCCCGTGAACAGGTACGGGTAGCCCGGAACTGGGGTGCCGAGGCCGTCGCCCATGGTGCCACCGGGAAGGGGAATGATCAGGTTCGATTCGAGCTCACCTACCAGGCACTGGCCCCCGAGTTGAAAATCGTGGCACCCTGGAGAACCTGGGAGTTTCAGGGGCGCCGCGACCTGATCCAATATGCCCAGGAACAGGGCATTCCAATCACCTCCACCGAGGAAAAGCCCTACAGTATCGATCAGAACATCATGCATACCTCTTACGAGGGAGGTATTCTGGAAGATCCTTGGCAGTCGCCGCCGGAGGATATTTTCCTGCGTACGGTCTCTCCTCAACAGGCTCCGGATTCAGTGACCGAGGTGGTGATCGAATTCGAAGCGGGAATCCCCTTGAAGTTGAACGACAAGACGTTGCAACCGGTTGAGCTTCTGGAAGAGCTCAATCGACTGGCGGGGGCCAATGGAGTCGGTCGGGTGGACCTGGTGGAGAATCGAATGGTCGGCATGAAGTCCAGAGGTGTTTATGAAACTCCGGCTGTGACCGTATTGTACAAGGCGCATCGGGCCCTGGAGTCCCTGACGCTCGACCGTGAAGTTCAGCACCTGAAAGATGATCTCGCTCCTCGAATTGCCGAACTCATCTACTACGGATTCTGGTTTGCTCCGGAAATGGAGCTTCTCCTGCAAACCGTGAGGAATTCTCAAAAGCATGTCACTGGCAAGGTCAGGGTCCAGCTTTACAAAGGGAACTGTATTGTCTGCGGGCGGAGCTCTCCCTACAACCTGTATGATCCCTCCTACGCCACCTTCGAGGCAGATGATGTTTACACACAGGCAGATGCGGAGGGATTCATTCGACTGCAAGGGTTGCGTCTTCAAATCGCCTCTCTCTTGAGGCAGAACCAGGAGTCCCCCCCCTCAGAAGTAGGCGATGGGGTATCCAGATAATCCGGATCGAGACGGTGCTTGGCAGAAAGAGCCATCAAAACAAGAAAAATGAGTGACAAAAAGACTCGCAAACCATGGGTCGGCCGGTTCAAGGCTGATTTAGACCTGACGGTGCAGAAATACACCCGGTCTCTGCATCTGGATCGACGACTGGCCTCTTACGACATCCAGGGGAGTCGCGCGCATGTTCGGATGCTGGCCGCGAGGGGAATCATTTCTGAACAGGACGAAGAGAGTATTCTCAAGGGCTTACACCAGATCGAACAGGAAATCGAATCGGATGATTTTCCTTTCCGAGAGGAACTGGAAGACATTCACATGAACATTGAGTATCGCCTTCAGGAAATTATTGGTGAGGCGGGAGGGAGAATTCATACCGGGAGAAGCCGCAACGATCAGGTAGCTCTGGATTTGAAGATGTTTTGCCTCGATACGGCCATGACCTGGCGCAGTCAGATTCTTGAGCTTCAGGGAGCCTTGCTGGACAGGGCGCAAGAACTCAAGAGAGATCTGTTTCCCGGATGGACTCATCTGCAAGCGGCCCAGCCCATCTCGTGGGGACACTACCTGTTGGCTTTTTGTGAGATGCTGGAACGGGATGACCGCCGACTGGCATCATACCGGCAACTTCACTCTTGCAGCCCCCTGGGTGCCGGGGCTCTGGCGGGGAGTACCCTGCCCCTGGAGCCGGAACGGACCGCTCAGGAACTCGGCTTTTCATCGAGTTTCAACAACAGTTACGACGTGGTGGGTGACCGTGATTTTATCCTGGAACTACTTCAAATCGCCTCTCAGGTGATGATTCACCTCAGCCGGTTTGCGGAGGATTTTATCTATCTCTCCAGCACCCCGGTGAGCTGGATTGAACTGCCCGATTTTCTGTGTACGGGCAGCAGTATGATGCCTCAGAAGAAGAATCCTGATCTTCTGGAACTGACCCGAGGCAAGACGGCCTCGGTCCTGGGGCACGCTTCGGCGCTGGCTTCTCTCCTGAAGGGGCTACCCTCTTCTTACCACCGTGATCTCCAGCAGGATAAAGAGCACCTGTTTACCGCCGTGGATACGGTGGAGGATACCCTGAACATCGTTCCCCTGGTGGTTTCTAATTTCAAGATCAACAAGGGGCGGGTGGATACGGCTCTCCGGGAGGGTTTTCTGATGGCAACAGATCTGGCCGAGTATCTTGTGAATCGAGGGGTGCCTTTTCGAGAAGCTCATCGGAGGGTAGGGAAGTTGATCGCGTATTGTCTGGAGGAGGAACTGGTATTGGATCAGGTCCCTCTGGAAAAGCTGCAGGAGTTTGCCCCGGAATGTGGCCCTGAGGTCAGCGAAGTGATGAAGTTCGAGAGTTTCTTGAAGCGCCGTTCCCATAAGGGGAGTCCGGGTATGATTGCAATCGAGGAGCGAATCGCCGAGTGGAACAAAAAAATCAAGGATCTCGCATGAAAGATTTTCTGTCCCTCAAGAGTGTCAAGGTGGACTTGTGGAAGCAGTTGCTCCAGGTCAGCAGTGAAGTTAAAGAGCGATCGGGTAATTTTCGCCAGATGCTCGCGGGCAAGAGTCTGGTTTTGCTTTTTGAAAAAGCATCACTCAGAACCCGCCTCACCTTTGAGTTGGGTATGAAGCAGATGGGTGGAGATGCGGTCTTTTTCGATAACCAGGAATCCCGTTTGGGAGAACGCGAGTCGCTGATGGACATGGCGCGAAATCTGGAACGATGGTTTGACTGCATTGTGACGCGAACTTTTTCCCATGACGTGGCGGTTGAATTGGCCGAACACGCCTCGGTGCCGGTGATTAATGGTCTGAGTGATCAGGAACATCCCTGTCAGGCCCTGGCGGACATGTTTACCCTTCATGAGAAGTGGGGAGACCTTGAGGGCAGGACGATCGTCTTCGTGGGGGATGGCAATAACGTCTGCACTTCTTTGATTCATGCGGCGGCCTTGTCCGGAATGTCCTTTGTCGCAGTGACTCCCACCACCCATGAACCCTATGCGAATGCGGCTGAGGATTTCGAGGCCCTTTCCACCCTTCCTTCCGCCTCCTACCAGTGCACCCATTCTCTGGAGGGACTCAAAGGTGCTGACGCAGTTTATACGGATACCTGGGTCAGTATGGGGCAGGAGGAAGATGCGAAGGATCGAGTTCAAGCCCTGAAGGACTACCAGATCACACCGGAAGTGATGGCCTCTGCCGGCAAGGAGTCCTTTTTTATGCACTGCCTGCCAGCTCATCGAAATCAGGAAGTGACCGATGCCGTGATCGACTCTGGTCAATCGTTAGTTTATGAGCAGGCAGAGAACCGGTTGCATGCACAGAAGGCCTTGATTCTGATCCTTCTGGCTCCAGGTGATGTGACCCGTTATCTTCAACTGGAGAAATTCGCCACCTGGAATGGCTGAAGAGGCGCCGGCCTGCGGCCGGCGCGTTCCAGGTTCCAGGTTCCACGTTCCACGGGAAGAGCGGCCTTCACTTCGCTCGGCCGCGGGTAACGTCTCACGTTTCAGGTTTAACGTTTAACGAAAAAAGAGTAAGGGCGTACGGCCCAGGCTGTCTCAAAACCTCAATCATGTAGGGCCGTACAGATGGGTGTCCTTCGATCAGGGGACAAGCCCAGTGTAGCGG
>JAZFRU010000251.1:0-3006 GCA_036445815.1 Acidobacteriota bacterium
GTGGAGGCCATCACCCCGGCATTGAACAGCCCGGCATAACCCCACTGCATGTTGAGCCCCATCGACATGATCGCTGAGATCACGCAGAGATTAAAGATCGCCAGCATCACGTTCCAGGACTGGCCGAACCCCACCGCCAGCAGCAGCACGGCCATGATTGAAAAGCAGATGGTTGCCCTGACAGTCTGGTTCACAGCAGCCTCCCGCGCATAATCCCGGTCGGTCTTACTAAAAGGACCAGGACGAGGATCAGAAAGGACACCGCGAATTTGTAGTCCGTACCCAGAAACTGCATCAGTCCGTCCGGCGCCATTTCGGAGGGCAGGAGGTATTTCAGAAATTTCTTGAAGGCATAGGTCGCGGTCACCTCCGAGAAAGCGACAATATACCCGCCCAGAATCGCTCCGACAGGCTGACCGATGCCACCAACGACGGCGGCGGCAAATATCGGCAAAAGCAGGTGAA
This sequence comes from Acidobacteriota bacterium, assembly GCA_036445815.1. GTDB lineage: Bacteria > Acidobacteriota > UBA6911 > RPQK01 > JADFOI01 > JAPYTY01. Next base: position 466 of record JAZFRU010000251.1, read on the forward strand.
AGTAAACCATCGGTTTGTAGCTCTTGTCCAGCCCGTAGAGCACCCCGGCCAAAGTCGCCAGGGCTGCCGTGATGACCCAGGTCACCATCACAACGCGCTCCGGATCGATGCCCGAAAGCAGGGCCAGATCTTCATTGTCGGAAAAGGCGCGCATGGCCTTGCCCGTTCGGGTGCGCTGGAGAAACCAGAACAGCAGCACAACCGCTAGAACCGCCATAATGACAGTCAGTACCTGAGTCTGTTTCAGCGCCAGACCCTCGCTCAAGCCCGTCATTGTTTTGAAGGCCCCGGCCTTGATCAGGAATTTCTGTCCGTCCCTGAATAGGATTTCATCGGGGCCGATCAACATCCGGATGATGCCGTTCATCATGAACATCACCCCCACCGATGCGATGACGAAGATCACCGGGCGGCTCTTGCGCAGGCGATAAAAACGAAAGACGGAACGCTCGGTGGCAAGGACCAGCAACATGGTGATCAGAATCGCCAGAGGCAGAGCCAGCAGTGCCGTGGGGAAAAAACCGGCGCTGAAGCCCATGGACTGGAACCACCAGGTGATGAAAATGGTGCACATGGCTCCGAAGGACATCATCTCCCCATGGTAAAAGTTGGCGAAGCGCAGGATTCCGAAAACAAGCGTAACCCCCACCGCGCCGAGAGCCAGCTGGGATCCATAAGATAAAGAGGGGATCAACACATAGTTCGAGATTAAAACCAGGGCATTCAATAGATCTGTCGTGTATTCCAAATCCTTGTCCTCAACAATATCGGGGGTCAGCCCCCCAGAAAAGAGCGGCGCACTTCGGCATTGGCCAGCAGGGCCTCGCCGGTGTCGGTGAAGCGGTTTTCACCGGTGACCAGCACGAACCCGTGATCGGCAATACTTAATGCCTGACGGGCATTCTGTTCGACCATCAGCACGGCAATGCCGGTGCGTTTCACTTCAAGGATGCGTTCAAACAGTTCATCCATCACAATCGGTGAAACTCCCGCAGTCGGTTCGTCAAGCATCAGCACACTCGGCAGGGTCATCAGCGCGCGTCCGACCGCCACCTGCTGGCGCTGGCCTCCGGAAAGTTCTCCGGCCGCCTGCCTGCGCCTGTCCTTGAGCACCGGAAACAGCTCGAAGACCCTTTCCATGGTCTCTGAGATGTCGTCCCGGCGCAGGTAGGCGCCCATCTCCAGGTTCTCCTCGACGGTGAGGGTGACGAAGATGTTGTTAGTCTGGGGCACGAAGGCCATCCCGCGGCGCACCCGCTGCTGGGGTGAAAGCCTGGTGATGTCTTTGCCTTCAAGAATCACTTTCCCCTGCTTTGGCTTGAGCAGTCCGAGCATGGCCTTCATGGCGGTGGATTTCCCTGCGCCGTTGGGCCCCACCACCACGGCGATTTCACCACGGTCCACGGAAATCGTGCATTTCTTGAGAATGTCCGCACCTCCGTAACCGCAGGTCATGCGTTCGCCGATCAGGAAGCTCATGAAACCTCGCCCCCCTTTTCCAAAGAAGGGTTAGGAGGAATTTGTTCCCGCGCTCCAGTGCCGAGGTACGCCTCGATTACCTCCTCGTTGGCCTTGACCTCTTCCGCCGTTCCCTGCGCCAGCAGCTTGCCTTCGGCCATCACGATCACCGGGTCGCAGAGACGGCTGATGAAATCCATATCGTGTTCGATCATGCAGAAGGTGTATCCGTGCACACGGTTCATCGTCAGGATATGATCTCCGATCTCCTGTTTGAGGGTCTGGTTGACTCCGGCGCCGACTTCATCGAGAATGACGAACTTGGCTTCCACCATCATGGTTCTGCCGAGTTCGAGAAGCTTCTTTTGTCCTCCGGAAAGATTGCCCGCCAGTTCGTGGGCCAGGTAACCCAGATTGAGAAAATCCATCACCTCCCGTGCTTTTTCATGGATTTCTTCCTCCTGGATCTGGACCGCACCACGTCGGAACCAGGCGCCCAGCAGGCTTTCTCCGACCTGACGAGGAGGCACCATCATCAGGTTTTCGAGCACAGTGAGGGTGTGAAACTCATGCGCAATCTGGAAGGTCCGCAGCAACCTCTTGGAAAACAACTCATGCGGCGGGAGACCGGTAACGTCATCCCCGTCGAGGAGGATCCTGCCGCTGTCCGGCTTGAGGGCTCCCGCGATCAGATTGAACAAGGTTGTCTTGCCCGCTCCGTTTGGTCCGATAAGACCGGTGATGGATCCCTCCCGGACGGTGAAAGAGCAATTGTCAACAGCCCGTAGGCCGCCGAACCTCTTCACAACGTCTTTGACTTCCAGCATGGGATTCCCTTTGAGTTTTTCGTGAGCATGCTTTTTTGAATAAGATATTTATTTTTAGGAAAATACCGCAGGTTTGTCAAGTGAACATCACATTTTGCGGAAAGGATATATTCAAATTCAAGATGCAGTTCCTCATTTCCGGTGCTATGGTAATGGGAGCCGGAGGCGCCTTACATTCTATATTCGATGTTGGACGTTGAATGTTCGATGTTCGTCTTTTTTTATGGATATATCGTTTAGCTATTCTTGGGGATTT
>JAZFRU010000252.1:0-6197 GCA_036445815.1 Acidobacteriota bacterium
CCTCAAACCTTTCGGAATCTCCATCCTGGAAGAACACGCAGACGACTATATTGTGGATGCTCACCACTCGCCCTTCATGTCGTTCATGGGCATCATCCGGGAGAGGTATCACCCTGAGTTTGAAAACACCCTGCTCAACGACTTCTGCCGATACCAGACAGTCGGACCGGAAAATCCCCTTTTTCGCAATCTTTTGGTGCATTTTAAAAAACAAAGCGGCCTGCCCTTTCTCATCAATACCTCCCTCAACCCCGAAGGTGAACCGATCATCGCTACTCCCCAGCAGCTTATCGATAATTTTGAGACCATGGGGCTGGACGCGGCAATCCTGGGAGATCTCCAGATCGTGGCGGCTTCTCAACACCGATAAGCCATCATCCAGCTACCCTGCCCTTTACAGTGCTATAATCCCCGCCGATGCGCGTCGTTCTTTTCGACATTGATGGCACTCTGATCGACAGCGCCGGAGCTGGGGGCAGAGCTCTCCGCAGTGCCCTGGCCGAACACTACTCGTTCACGGACGGCACTGACGGAGTCCGATTTGATGGCAAGACCGATCCGCAAATCGTGCGCGAAATCCTTTCCCGACACGGCTCCGAGGAACTTTATTCGGAAGAAGAGATGCCTCGTTTTTTCTCACTTTACCTTTCTTTTTTGCGAGAGGAACTCTCGGCCGGAGAGAACTTTCAGGTTCTCTCCGGAGTTCGAGAACTGGTCGGAGTCCTGGACCGCGACGAAAATTTTCTGATGGGTCTGGCCACTGGCAATATCCAGGAAGGAGCCCAGCTGAAGCTTGACCGTGCAGGACTGAGCACCCTTTTCCCATTTGGAGGCTTTGGTTCCGACTCAGAGGACAGGACGGAGTTGACCCGAACTGCTGTCAGACGTGCTCACGATCGAGCCCACGGGCAGGTCGAAAAGGTCTTCATTATCGGGGACACCCCCAGAGACATCATTCATGGCAAGGAAGCCGGGGCCACCACGGTGGCGGTCGCCAGTGGGAATTATTCTCTGGAATCGCTCCAGGGCTACAAACCCGATCTGGCAATCAAAAGCCTTTCCCCCATCCAACCGATTGTGGACTTTCTGACTGCCTGACCCGACCCTGCGCCTTATCCCTCCCCGGGTCAGGATGCGAAAGTTGACAACGACCGCCCTGTCGTAGAATATTGGTTGTATACCATCATGAGAATCCTTCATGTCAGACAGCTCTGTATTGGACTTCTCCTGCCGCTTGTAATCGTTTATCTGGCGGCAGCGACGGGGGTCCAACTTTCCCACGACCTTGCTGAAACGGTTGATCATCAGGGACAGGCATCCCAGGAGGGTTATCACCGGCCGATTCCCCACGACTGTCACAGCTGTCTTGCCTCTCATCCCAACGTTTCGGTTCATGGAGCCAAGGGTAGTCCTATTTTCCTGGGACTGAAGCACCACGGAAGACCTTCAACCTTTTCTCCCCTGTTCAGAACTTCTGACCATCAATCCGGTTTCAGTGCTCGCTCCCCTCCTGCCTAGGTGCCCTGTTCATGAATACGCCCTTTGTGTATTTGTGAACCAGTGGATCCAGACTGGTCAGATAATCCAGTAACAGTTTCTTACATTTTAAGGAGATCACCATGCTCAGGCGTGTCGTCTTTTTCCTTTGGTGCCTGCTGGGTGCAAGCCCACTGGGAGCACAAACATCTTCTCAACTCACCACCAGCGAATTGAACGATGCGCTGAATGCACTGAAAATTCAGTTCGAGCAAATGAGGTCCAGTTATGAAATGCGAATTGCCGCACTCGAACAGAAGCTGATTCAGTTCTCTGCTGCCGAGCCACCCGCGACATCCTCCCCCGAATCCCTGGACACCAGCTTTACCGAAGGCGCCAGGACACTGCAGGCCCTCAACCCCGAGATCAGCGTCACCGGGGATGTCACAGCGCGATTCAGTGACACATCGGGGAATCCAGAGTTCAATCGGTTGAATTTCGACAGTTTCGAGATGGCCATTCAGCATCCCCTGGACCCTTACAGCAGCGCCAAGTTTTTTATCGCCTTTGAGGAAGGCGAATTCGATCTGGAAGAAGGATATCTGACCTGGGATGTACTCCCCGGGAATTTGGGTTTGAAGGTGGGGCGGTTCCATACCAACTTCGGAAAAATGAACATTTACCACAAACACGCGCTACCCTGGGCTAATCGAGATCTTCCCACCCAGACTCTTTTCGGTGACGAAGGACTGATCAGCGAAGGATTTTCGCTCAGCTGGCTGCCGCCCCCCTTACCCATTGCCGATACCAGTGAGGTCTATTTTGAAGTCGTCAACAACAGCAATGATCTCGCCTTTTCCGGCAAGGGCTTCGGAGATCCTCTTTACCTCGGCCGGCTGCTCAACTTTTACGATCTCACCGAAGGTACCTACCTGGAATGGGGAATCTCAGCGGCCACCTCTCACTGGGACTTACTTGAAAAGAAACGTTCCACAGTCATCGGAGCCGATCTTTCGTACCGCTGGGAGCCTCTGCGCAAGCCCTATCGTTCCCTTGAGCTTCGCAGCGAGTTTTTCTACAACCAACGAGAGGACTGGCCGGGTGGCAACCCTTTTGGCATGTATGCCTATGGGGAGTACAGGCTGACCCGCCGCTGGTATACAGGCCTGCGCTACCAGTCTTCGGATAGCCTGGAAAACACCGATCAGACTCAGTGGGCACTCTCGCCCTATCTGACCTTCTGGCAAAGCGAATGGGTTAGGCTGCGGACCCAGTGGGACTTTCTGGTTTTCAACTCGAACCAGGATCAGAATGAACACCGATTTTTCGTTCAATTCACCTGGTCTGTCGGCCCCCATAAACATGAATCCTATTGAGCACAGAAAGGAAAAACACATGATGCGAACAGTGACTTGTCTCTTGGTTGCGTCTCTTCTGGCTTCTCCGATTGGCGCCGCTGACAGACTCAAGGTTATTTCTACGCTGACCGACTATGCTTCAGTCGCCCAGTTGATAGGCGGAGATAAGGTGGAATCCGCCAGCATTGCCCGAGGCTATCAGGACGCCCACTTTGTTTCGGCCAAGCCCAGTTTTGCACGCCAGCTGTCGACAGCTGATCTCTTTCTGACGACCGGAATGGATCTGGAACTCTGGGTTCCCAACCTCATGGACAAGTCGCGCAATCGTAGAATCCGGGAAGGAGAACCCGGCTACGTCAGTGTTTCGCGGGGGGTAAACTTTCTACAGATCCCTCAAAATCCCAGCCGCAGTGCAGGCGATACTCATGTTTACGGGAATCCCCACATCATCACCGATCCACTTCGAGGGATTCAGATAGCCGAAAACATTAAAACCGGCCTCACTCGGGTGGATCCGGCAAACGCCTCCTCTTATCAAGCTGGATTCCTCGAATTCAAGGCTGAAATCTACCTCCGCCTCTTCGGGACAGAGTTGGTCGAATGGGTCGGAGGCGACCAACTGGCTCAACTCAGTCGAAATCATCGACTGGACCCGTTTCTCGACAACAACCAGATAGGGGGGAATCCCTTGAGAGATTCCCTGGGTGGCTGGCTCAAAGAAGCCGAGTGCCTTCAAGGCACAAAAATCATTGCTTACCACAAGAACTGGATCTATTTCACAGATCGCTTTGGCATCAATATCGTGGACTACGTGGAACATCGACCGGGAATTCCTCCCACGGCTCGTCACGTGGTGGAGTTGATCGACAAGATCCAGACATTGGAAATCAAGGCGATCCTCACCGCCAATTACTTTGACACGAAGGCTCCCAGAATGATCGAAGAGAAGACAGGCGCCAAGGCACTGATCGTACCGCTGTCTGTTGAAGGCACTCCAGAGGCACAAAGCTATTTCGATTTATTTGGTATCTGGATTCAGGCACTCAAGTCCGTCCACCCGGAGTGTGGATGATTGCGAGTATAACAACCGAGGTGTTCCCATGGATCAGCTGATTCAAATCATGTTCCCTCCCTTTGTGGCTTGCATGCTCTTGACAGGAATCTGCAGTTATCTGGGACTTCATGTGGTCTCTCGAGAGGTTATCTTTGTGGATCTTGCCCTGGCGCAGATCGCGGCGCTGGGGACCACCTTTGCCTTTTTGATGGGTTTTGAGGCCGACTCCAACACGGGTTACTTCTACTCTCTGGGGTTTACCTTCCTGGGTGCGGTTATTTTCTCCATCAGCCGCCTTCGGGATCAACGAGTTCCTCAAGAGGCCTTGATTGGGATTGTTTTCGCTGTTTCCTCTTCCGCGGCCATACTCATTGCCGATCAGGCTTCCCAGGGGGCTGAGCATGTCACCGAGATGCTCACGGGATCGATCCTGTGGGTAAGCTGGGCCACCATTGGAAGGACCCTGATCATCTGCGTTGCCGTCGGCACTTTCCACTTCATTTTTCGCCGCCAGTTCCTGCTTATCTCCCTTCAAAGTGAAGAAGCACTCCGTCAAGGCCTTCGAATTCGCTGGTGGGATTTCCTCTTCTATGTTTCCTTTGGGTTTGTCATCACCTCATCGGTTGCGATCGCCGGCGTGCTTCTTGTTTTTTGCTTTTTGATCATCCCTTCGGTCATAGGGATGCTCTTTTCCCGGGACACCCGAACACGGTTAATACTTGCCTGGGTGTCGGGAGCTTTCGCAAGCTCGATCGGCCTCCTCGTTTCCTACCAGTTCGACCTCCCCAGCGGGCCCTCCATCGTCTGTATGTTTGGAGTCTTCCTGGTTCTGGCTGCCTTGATTCAATACTTATCCAAGGCGGCTCACAGGGGAATGGCCCTGGTGCGCGTGGGAATCGGCCTTCTGGTTGTTGGGATTGTGGGAACACTTTTGCTCTTGAATAGGCCCGCTGTCGAGAGCCACAGCAATGTGGAGCTTACCGACATGGAACGGGTGTTGGAACAGTTCGGAGAACTGGCAGCCGGCGCGCCCTCGGCCTCGATTCTCGACGACCTTCTGGGAATCCAACTGGACCTGGTCGAGCAAGGTTTAAGAGAGGGGCGCATTCAACCCGACCAGCAGTTGATTCAACGACTGGGAGAAAATGGACTGCCTGACGCCCTCCCCCTCCTGAGACTTATTTGCGACAACAGCGAAGATCCCTGGAGTCGCTACTATGGGTCCCTATCCATTCTAAAACTCGGCGACATCACGGGTATTCATCGCCTTATCCAGATACTCACGGATCCCGGACCCGTTTTTCTCAAGGCGACAGTCAACGAGTTCCTGATGAACGTCACGGGGAAGGATTTTGGCTATCAACCCATGAACGGGGCCGAAGAAACTGAAAGTTCGGTTCATCGGTGGGAATCATGGTGGCACGAGAACGCCGAGAGCGCTCTCTGGGATTCTGCACTCGGGCAGCTGAGCATCAGGTAATGTCCTTCCTAGCCGCTACAGCAGAATTGAAACGATGTTGGACTCTTCGCTCCGGCCGAACTCGTTGAAGGCCCGAACCTTGAAAACATAAGGACCGGTCACGTATTTTCCGATCTTGTCATCGTAGTGATCGGTATTGACTCCCACGGTACCTACAACCTGGAATTCCTCGCCATTGTCTGACCGCAACACCTCAAAACCCAGCTCATTGTCGGAACCATCGTGCCAGAGCAGTTCGGCTACGGCCGTTGCGCCGTCATAGCGGGTAAAAACCCGTAGATTGTTGGGCTTTTCAGGCTCTTCTTCCTCTTGGCCAAAAGTGAGGCTGCCCGGGTACAGGAGCAATAGAAGGAGGAGTTTGGAACACAATCGCATCCACATACTGGCTCCCAAGATAACAGAATTAAAACTTTTACTCATCTGCTGGGGTCCCTTCCGAAGCTTGCAGATAACTCTCAAGTTGTTGGCCACAGGGTGCGAGGACTTCCTCGGGAACACACTTTTGAAGTCGTTGAAAGAAAACACGGTCTTCCTTCCGAATATGATCCTCCAGGACATGGGCCAGGCGCAGAAGCAGATTCTCCAACTGGACGCCGGCGGCTGTCCGGAGTTCCGACACCAGACTTCGAATCTGACTGTGTTGCTTGCGCAAAAGAGGGGTCAACGGTTCCTCCTGAGAAAGATACTGGTCGGCCAGTGGAAAGAGAACTTCTTCTTCAGCCTTAAAGTGCTGGGTCAGTTGCGTGTCAAAATAATCCACCAACCGATCTCGCTGCAACTCACGAGCTTCCGGCCAATCGGATGGGGATACTTCCGCCTTCCCCTGCTT
>JAZFRU010000253.1:0-4095 GCA_036445815.1 Acidobacteriota bacterium
GCCAGGCGCTTCGGGACAAGATTCGCGCCGAACGGGGTGAGGGAGAGATCTTTGACTTTGGCCCTCCACTGGATGAGATACTTGCCCGTTGCCAGGAAGAGACCGGATTGCCGGCACCTGTTGCCCCGGCGCCCCTTCCCTGGGCACCTATGGAGTCTGCTGAAGAGGCCCGAGAAAGGGTTCGCACCCACGGAGATCGTCAAACGACTCTGACCGACTGATATTCAATCTGTTGAAAACTGACATGAATACATCTGATTCACGCCGCTCTCGTTCAATATTTCAGTTGCTGATTATTCTGCTTTGCCTGACGTCTCTCTATTCCCAGACCAATACGGCCGAGATCGTGGGCACGGTCCAGGATGCCTCGGGAGCGGTCCTGCCCGGCACCACCGTCACCGCCACCCACAAGGCCAGTGGCTTGACAGTGGAACGAGTGACCGGTGATCAGGGAGAGTTCCTGCTGCCGACCCTGCCCATAGGTGAGCACACGGTGGTGGTGGAATTGCCCGGCTTCAAACGCCTGGTGCGTCAGGGAATCATCCTCAGAGTCGGACAGCGGGCCACCCTGGATCTTGCCCTCGAGCTGGGCGACATCTCCGAAAACATCACGGTCACCAGCAGCGTTCCCATCATTCAAAAGGCCAATGCCGAAATCAACGACATCATCGAAAACGAGAGAGTCGTGGACCTCCCCCTGAACGGCCGTACTTTTCTGCAGCTGGCCCTGCTAAGCGAGGGTGTGGTGAAACCTCCGGGGGGAACCCGTGGTGCCGCCCTTCAGCAGGCCGGAGCTCTGGTCAACGTGGGCGGCCAGCGTGCCGGACACAACATCTATATGCTGGATGGAGTCAAGGTCACCGATGAGTTGTTCAACAATCTGGTGGTGAGCCCCTCGGTGGATGCCATTCAGGAGTTCAAGATTCAGAAAAGCATGTATTCAGCGGAGTTTGGCGGAAAAGCATCAGCCCTGATCAACGTGGTTATGAAATCCGGCACCAACGATTTCCACGGCAATCTCTATGAATTCCATAGAAACGCCGCTCTTGATGCCAAGAACTTCTTCGACCAACACGATGAGTCGACTCCCCCCCTTGTTCAAAATCAATTCGGCGGAACCTTCGGCGGGCCTTTCACGATTCCGGGGGTTTACGACGGGACCAACCGGTCGTTCTTCTTCCTCAACTACGAGGGCCAACGGATCCGACAGGCCATTACCAAGACCTTTTCTGTTCCCACGGCGGCTTTGCGTTCGGGAGACTTTCGAGGTCAGGCCACCATCTACGATCCTCTGAGCACGGATCCCGTCACCGGAGAACGCCAGCCCTTCCCGGACAACCGGATTCCTGCAGACCGCCTGGACCCGATTGCTCTGGCCTTCCTGGAGAAGGTCACCCTGCCAAACTTGCCGGGCAGTGTGCAGAATCTGGTGGCGGCTCCCTCTCAGAGGACCGATCAGGATCAGTTCAACATTCGCCTGGACCACCTGGCATCGGCAAGCGACAGTCTGTATGCAAGGTTGTCCATATTCAACGCCGACTCCTTCCAGCCTTTCGGCACCTCCCAACTCAACGAAGACCTGCTGCCGGGTTTTGGCCGAGGTCTCTCCACCCGTTCCCGAAACGTGGCCTTCGGCTATACCCACACCTTCGAAAATCGGGTCGTCAATGAGTTTCGACTGGGCTGGTTGAAGGTATCGGGCGGACAAACCAGTGAAAACCGGGGCGTCGACTTTGCCTCCGCCTCGGGACTGCTGGGCGTCACTGCCGACCCCCGAGATCAGGGATTTCCTCTCATCTCATTGGCCGGCGAATTCAGCACCATGGGCGATCCCTCCAGTTTTGTGTTTCGAGACAATCAAAGTTTCGAGCTGTTCGAAAATATTCTTCTGGATCGCGGGAACCACCAGATCAAGTTCGGCGCCTACTGGTTCCACTTGAACTTTAACCCGTCCAATCCTGAAGCGGCCCGAGGTGCTTTTTCGTTTTCTCCTCGGTTCACTTCCGCTGAACCGACACTCTCCGATGGCTCGGCCTTTGCCGATTTTCTACTTGGCTACCCGACCTCCGCCCAGGTAGGGATCGGACGAGGAGAAGAAGATGCACGCACCAATTGGTTTCATGTCTACATCCAGGATGACTGGCGGGTCAACAGCAACCTGACCGTGAACGTCGGCCTGCGATACGAGATCAACCAGCATATGAAGGAGATCGACAACCGTCTATCCGCCATCGATCTGTCTGTCCCCGGAGGACGCTTCGTGATCGCCAGCGACGACCAGGGGAATATTTCTTCCGAGGCCGACAAGTTGCTCGGCGAGATCCCCATCCCCTGGGTTACTTCCGCCGAGGCCGGATGGTCGCGCAGCCTGCTGCGCCCCAGTTACAAGCGCTTTGCTCCACGTCTGGGCCTGGCCTGGGAACTTCCCGGACACGCCGGAACCGTTGTGCGGACGGGATTCGGGATTTTCCTCAATCAGTGGGCCTACAGCGTTCAGCAAAATTTGGCTCGAAATTTGCCCTTCTTTTTCCTCAAGCAAATCGATACTTCCTCGGATGCGCTGCTTCCGCCCTTCCGGACCGAAAACGTTCTGGTCGAGGACGTCACTGGCAGCGTGAGTGGAAACAACATGGACCAGAACTTTCGCACCGAGTACACCCAGACCTGGACACTCAGTCTCCAGCACCTGCTCACCTCGACAACCCTGCTGGATCTTCAATACATGGGCTCCCGAACGGTGGGCGCCGACAACTCGACGGTCCGCAACATCCCACTTCCGGGACCCGGCCCCATCGATTCCCGTCGTCCCCTGTCCGAGTTGAGCGGATTCAAATCGATCCGCTGGAACGGCTGGTCGACCTACCAGTCGTTAACGGCCAAGATAGAGCGAAGGTTCTCCAACGGACTCTTCTTCAACACCAATTACACCTGGTCGAAATCGATCGATGATGCCTCGGCTCCCGGCGGTACCAGTTTCGAGTCCAACCTGCCTCAGGAAATCGAGAACTTCGACGCGGAAAAAGGTCTCTCCAGCTTTCATCATGCCCACCGGATGACTGGAAGTTTCACCTACCAGCTTCCCTTCCAGTTCAATGACAGTCCGACATGGGTGAGAGCACTGGCCGGCGGATGGAAACTGACCGGCATCGTGACGCTTCAATCGGGGGCTCCCTTTACCGTCAATACGACCACCGATCCGGCCAACATCGGGCCGGGACCGGCTCAAAGACCCAACGCACTGAGGAATCCCAACCTGCCGTCCTCTCAGCGCACCCCGGATCGTTGGTTCGATACCGATGCATTTTCGCTTCCCGCCCCTCACACCTTCGGAGACGTGGGGCGCAACACCGTTTTTGCCCCGGGCTTCAAGAACTTTGATTTTTCGCTGATCAAAACCACTCCCCTGGGGGAAAGAAGCAATCTGGAGTTTCGAGCGGAGTTCTTCAATATCTTGAATTTCGTCAACTTTGATCTCCCCAACCGTTTTGCCTTTACTCCCAACTTTGGCAGGATCTTCAGTGCCGGACCCTCCCGGCAGATTCAACTGGCGCTCAAGCTCTCTTTTTAGCCAGGCTCGCTCACGTGACGCACTCTTCGCTACCGAGGAACAGAAAAGGTTTTCACCACAGAGACATCAAGACACAGAGAAGAGAGTTCTTTTCTTTTTCTTGTCTTTCGATTGGCAGGGTCTTATAGCGGCCGCTCCTAGAAGACTCCCATGGCAATTAGGTATCATGGGCGCCATGTCAGTTGGCATACCTCCCTGGAGAAGAATCAAGAAATGGATCTGAAAAACAGGCCCAGCGCCTCGGGTCCTGGACCCAGGATTTCGAATAAATCCAAACCTGTCCTTTATGGTTTGAATCCTGAAGAAATCCAGGCACTCCTGGAACCGTTCAACCTTCCTTCTTATCGCCTGGAGCAGCTTCTTGACTGGCTTTACAAGAAAAACATTACCTCCTGGTATGAAGCCTCCAATCTTCCAACAAAGATAAAGGAAGAGTTTTCTCTTACCTCTCTCCAACCCGAAGTGGGAGGAGAAGGAGAGGAATCCAAGAAATTTCTCTTTCGCACCCACGATGATCACCTTCTGGA
>JAZFRU010000254.1:0-3224 GCA_036445815.1 Acidobacteriota bacterium
TGAATCCTTCGGGCAAATTGAACTGAAGGGACTCATCATCATTCAGTTCACCTAACAGCTTCAGGGGTTCGTTAGCGGTCAGATCAACCCCCATCACGGACTGGCCGGCCCCAACCGTGAGCAGGGTCTTCTCAACAGGATCGTCGGCATCAGTCCCCGACTCGTTGCTCCCGTTGTAGTAATCCTTGGGGAAATTCGTAAACCGACTGTCAAAGGGGCCCACACCACTTGCGCCGGTAAAGAGCGGGTTCAGGGGCTCAATGAAGACGGCATAGCTGCCGGGAGTCAGACCCGGTATTTCATAACTTCCACCCAATCCCAGAAATGAAGAAACCACCGAGACGACTTCCTGCTGGGACTCCTGACCCTGGCCGTCCACCGCTACTGCCACCACATTGGCTCCCTGAAAGACATCTCCGGTGCGCCGCCTGATATTCCCCTGAATCGTCCCGGTACTGTTTGGAAATGTCGGTGATGGATACAGCCATGAGACCCAGGCGATATCGTCCTGAATCGGTGCATCCGGACCGTTGGGAAGGGCAAAGGGAAACATCACGGGAACCAGGACATCATCGGACGAATTGAAATTAAAGGCGAGCGCACTGTTGATCTGGGTATGGTCCAGACCTATCAAGTGTCCGATTTCGTGGACAATCACACGAGGAAACAAGCCAATTTCGCTGGCCAGGGTTCCATTGAGGACCATCCATCCCGATAGAAATTCTCGCGTGTCCAGGTCAGAAACAGGCTCAACGGCGAACCCCAGGATATTTTCCTTGGAGCCCACTCCGAACTGGTCATCGATAATGCTTCCGTCGGTATCGAAGATGACGGAATTGTCGGGCCGGGGCTGCCCCGTAAAAACAAAAGATTCATAGTTATCCATCCCGATGTCCATGTCCAGAATGCCTTGATCACTGAACATCATGGTGGATGTGGAGACATTCTCCCATTTCTGGAAGCCCTGTCGAACCAGCGCTGTTCCCTGTTCCTGACTCAGCGCCCCCAGGGACCCGTTATCCATGACATATCGTACCGGGAAAGTATTGGGATTATTGATATTCCACTTCACCGCCCGATTGTTGAAGACCGTGCTGGGTCCTCCGGCAAACAGCAGAGACACCATGATCAGACAGATAAAGCTCGTGACGGCCGAAAAAACCCGAGTCAACCCAATCCGATTTTTCATTGAGGGGCTCTGCCTTTCGAGTCGTGGAAAAGATCGATTCGCCGTACCAGGGACATGAAGGTCTCAATGGGAACAGGTCGCACCTCTTGAAGCGAACGCAACTCCTCGTTGCTGATCCCGCCCCCCGGGACCGAGTTTGGCCCCATCCGATAGGTGAGATTTCTGTTGTGCAACCCGTTCAAGACCCCTCGCTTGCCGTCGCCCATATCTTCCAGGCGGAAGACTCCCTGGGCCAGCCCCACCGGGCTGGTCAGACCCAGCCGACTGTCGGCATGGAGAAAGAGCAAAACCTCCTCACCCTTTCCATAGGTTGGAAGACCGGCAATACCCTTCACACCAACCTGTCCGGACCCCACCTGGCGAAACACCACTCGCTCTCCGGTATTCACGCCCTTGATGCCCTGACGCACGGCAAAAACATACTCCACCATCGATGAGGAGACCGAGGCTCCCGGCTTTGCCTCGACTGAGAGGCATACGCCCAGAAAAACGCGATCGGCAAGACGCACCATGTCAGGCAGATTAACCAGGCGAATGCTGGTCCCGGTGGCCCAGACCGTCGCCACCAACAGGGCCATCGATGCCAACAGTCGGAAAAACCTCATGCCATTCATAACGCTAGCGCTTTCCTGATCCAGTCTCCAGTCTATCGTTCAAAGATGACAGGGGGAACCCTCCGTTGCAAACAGGAATGAAGACCCGACAACGGAAATCAGGATCAGCTGAGTACCTGAAGGGTGTATCAGACCGTTCCGGGAAGTCGTCAAAACGGATCGTTGGGGGTGGAATCGCCCGCAGATGGGGAACTCAACATCTGGGAGAGATGCCCGGATAAGGCCTCTCCTACCACTCGGTTTCCTTCCTGGTTCAAATGGACGAAGTCCATGAACAGCCTTTCTCCGCCCCCCTTCTCAATGGCCTCCGTCAAGGCCAGATAAGGCAGTCGTCTCTCCTCGGCCATGGAAACGGCTCTCTCCAGCAGACTGGAGGCCAGAAACTGTTGGTCCCCGTCCTCCTGATAGATATAGCTTGAAGGCAGAATCATGAGCAGGAACGGGATTTGTTGATCTTGCAACAGTTGATGAATGGCATCGAGGGCTCCGAAGAGTCTCTGCCAGCCCGCCTCGATTCTTTCCGTGTCCAAAACGAATCGGTCAAATCCCAGGTTGTAGTAAATCGGGGATCCGGGATCGCTGTGAAAAGGTTCGGTGGGATAGATAAGGTACAGCAAATTCAACAGTCGGCGAACAAACTCGGTATAGGTGTAGGTCTTTTCGAAAAAATAACTTCCTCGCGAGTAAGTTCCCATTAAATTACCGTCCCAGTTGACCAGGTACCGGCCACCCACGATCGATTCGGGAAAACCATCACCGCGATGTCCCCTCCATCTAAGCAATGCCTCATCCGTGATGTCGTTGCAAAGCTCAATCTGGACGACTACCATTCCAGGTGCGACCTGGAGCCCTTCTTCTCTCAAATAAACGTAGTAGCTTGAGGGGCTGTATCCCTGCCCTCCGGCATTCACGAGGTGATAGCGGACCGGGGCTCCCTGACCATTCAAGCGACGTTGAGCGACCTTGCTGTAGTGGTCTGCTGCTTCAATTGCCAGGCCGAACCCCACCGAGTCGCCCACTGAAAGAATGCGGAATTCTTCAGGGGAAGGCACTGGGGAAAAGGCCTCCTCATCCCGAAATCCGTATGGATTGGTGGCAAAGGGTATTCCCAGGAGCTCGCCCTGATAATTCCCCTTCAGCTTGGTCGGCATGAACCAGGTTTCTTCGACATCATACCGCCCCTCCTGCCCTTCCAAATGTGATCCTCGAATCAGGAGTTCCGTAACCAGAAAGAGGAGTGAGAAGAGAAAAGCGAAAAACAGAAGACTCAAGGAGTAAAGTTTGACTTTCCTCAAAGTGATTTTCAGAGCATAACCCTCTCAGGATCAGGTTCCGGCCATACCGAAACCCGTCTCATCACCTGGTTTCGGCGGAATGTACCAGAGGGCCCCAAGGCGGTCAAGCCGGCCCGACTGAGGGGT
>JAZFRU010000255.1:0-2864 GCA_036445815.1 Acidobacteriota bacterium
TTTCCACATCGGGCATGACCAATCGACCGTAGCTCCCAATCAGATAAGTGCCGAAGATGTGGGTGAAGAACCAGAGTACCAGCATCAGCACACTGATCTTGGCGAAGTAGGTCTGGCTGCGGGCGGAGTAGATACGGATCCAGGCAGATGGAGACAAGACGATGGTGCCGATACTCAAACCAATGAAGATGCCAAAGATGTGTGCCGGAGTGAACACACCCACGGTGCCAGGGGTGGTAATGAAGCTCTCTTTCAGTGGCCCCAATCCTTCCAACAGACTACTGGGGCCTCCGGTCGTCATCAGGATCATGAGGCCGAAGACAACCAGCAGAAGCAGAATGAACAGCCCGTTAAACAGATCGAGCCATGCGATGCCACGCAACCCCGAGGATGCGACATGGACCATCACGATCACGGTAATGATCAGGACCCCCATCTCAAAGGAGATCATGTTTCCTGAGAGAACATTGAGCATGACTCCGCCCGCCAGCAGCTGCGCGACAATATAGGCTATGTTGAACAATATGCTGGCGATGACCGTATAGACCCGAACCAAATCGCTTTGATAGTAGTCTCCCAGGAGATCCCCTGGTGTTGTGTAGCGGTATTCCTTCCCGAGGATCCAGATCCTGGGACCGAAATACCAGAGAAGGGCCAGGGCAATGGTGTGGCCCATCAACACCGTGACGACAAAGGGTACGCCCACCGTATAGGCCGTACCCGGGATGCCGGCCATCCCCACGCCACTCAGGACCGAGGCATACATGGTGAAGGTGACGACAAGCCATCCCAGATTCCGGGACGCCACCACATAGTCGCTCACCTCATCAGCCAGTTGCCGCTTGGCGGCATAGGAGATAAGAACGAACGCCGCAGCGTACCCCAACAGGCACGCAAGGATGAGCCAGTAGTTGCCCAGGACGATTTCAGTAATTTCGGGGGGGAGCAATCTCATCGAATAATCCTCAAACCGTAATGCTCAGTTCAGAGCGGCATAGATAGTGCTCTCCGTTCGCCTGTTCTGGAGGCGAGGAAACATGGTGGCCATTGTAAATGAAAGCAGCTCAATTAGACAGTCGTGGGTATGAGTCGAATGCGCTTCTTCAGCGAGAATAGGACATCACGGCTTCCAGGTTAAAAACAATCAAAACCGATGCTGAATGGGCGTTTTGGTATGGTTTGCCGCTCACCCTGTCAGCCCGGCACAGTGTCCCAGGCCCCGGAGACATGATCCGGGTTAGAAACGATCTACCGATTACTCCAGGGCCTTCTCAAAGGGCGGATAAATGATTCGGCCGGACTGTTGATCAAACTCCGGGATCCAGTCTTCGCTCAACAGCTCATCCGGATCGCCATGTTGGGCTGCGACTCGGCGTACCTCGGGATCGTCCAGAACCGTCAGCCTTCCTCGATCCACCAACTTCTGGTCGTCGACTTCGATGGTCACGCGGTCAAAGAAGTTGATATCGCGATGATTGACGGTCAGGGTGGGCCGTTCGTCTCGAACCGCGTTGTGGCGATCGGTTCCAAAGGCCAGTTGAAGCATTCCGGAACGACGGCGGATGGGTCCGGCGGGACCCACCTTGGGATGGATGCCCATGGCCAGTTCCTCAAGCCATCCGACACCGGGTCCGGGATAAAATCCGGGAAACTGGACATCTTCGAAGCGTTTCAGTTCCGCCCGGATGGTTTCACCCACCTGACCGCCTCCTTCGACGCGGATGACCCGGCCGCCCTCGAAGTAGATCTTGATGATCTCAGGAATATAACCGGCCTGCCTGGTGATCATCACACCCCGGGCATCGGGTGTCACATTGAGCTGAGGCTCCAGCTGCTGGCTGCCCTCGTGGGCGATAGGTCGTTCCAGGGTTCGACTGCCGAAGGTGGCCATGCCGCGGGTGTCTTTCAAACGCTCGATGTTGGTTTCGTCAATGGAAAAGGTGAGATCGGTTCCCAGGGGATCGGTGATATGAAAGCTTTTGCCATTGACCAGGGTCCGCCAGGTCCTTTTGGCAATGATGTCGAGAACTTCATCGGGATAGCTCACGGCAGGGGATGCCAGTTGCTGGGCCGTCGACCAGTCCAGCCCGGCCACTCGCGCGGTTTTATTGCCAATTCTCCCAAATCGGGATCCTCGTGATGACAGGCCCAGGATCACATCGTAGTCATCGGCCATGTCCATCAGCCAGTCGGGGCCCGCGCGCGAGGTGATGCCGCGAGATCCCAGATAAGTACCGGGGTTGAACCTTTCGTAGTCCAGTTCCTCGCGTCCCATTCGCCGGGCCAGGGGGGCAATGTTTCGAGTCACCACATCGGTCGAAACCCCAATTTCCTCAGCCGCCATCGCGATGGCCTGAACGACCAGCGGATCTATGGCACTTCCCACGATGAGAAGTTTTTCTCCCTCTTTGAGACCCAGTCCATAGTGGGCTGTCACGGACCAGTGGTAGGGCCTCCTCACCACAATCCTGGCGTTGGGCAGTAACTGATCGGCCCGGGTAATGCGAACTCTCCTGGGAGCTCGAGGGGCGGGTGAGTCGGAAGTCGTCTGGGCAACAGCCAGAGGTGAAGCCAGAAGAACCATCATAAACCCAATACACAATCGTCTCATTGAAAAACCCTCCGCAGGCGAGCAGCGCCTCTTTGTTTTTAGGATATAATCCGCCGCAAATCAATAACTTACTTCATGAGGAGACTTCAATGAAACAACGAATTGCCAGAATGACACTGAGCATGGGGCTCATGATGGTGCCGACCATGACCTTCGCCGACGACGCGGATGATGTGAAGGCGGCCTACGAGCGACACATTACCCTGTCGAGAACGGGACAGGTGGACGCCTTTCTGGAACAGCACGAACCGGG
>JAZFRU010000256.1:0-4436 GCA_036445815.1 Acidobacteriota bacterium
TGTTTTTGTCGACTCTGAGTGTGAAAGTGCGAGAGGAAAAACGGGAGGAAACGATCAAGACTTTTCAAGCGATGCAAGGTCCTGTCGAAGCACAACCGGGCTGTCTCAGCTCCTGCTTTTATCAGGATGTGTTCGACCCGAAGAGGTTTGGAATGGTTCAAGAGTGGCGGAGCGAAGCTGACCTGACTCGCTTCCTGTGCTCGAGAGAGTACCGACGAACCCTGGAAGTAATGGAGCTTTCCTCCGCTACTCCGGAGGTCAAATTCTACGACGTCCGGCAGCTCCGAGGTCTGGATTTTGTCAGGGACGTGAGGCTTCCGAAGTCCCGGAAGGAATGAGTCAAGTGCCACAATGCGTGAATGGCATCTGGTGAAGAGGAGGTTGCAAATGAACCGTATCGGATTCTTTACTTTTCTTTTTTCAGTAGTGACCCTGTTTCCGCAACTCGCCCAAGCCCAGGCGCAATCCGACCCTGGGTGGCAAAACGACGTTTTCCTATACGGCTTCGCGGCTTCAATCAGCGGTGATGTCCAGGTTGGACCCGTGCAGCAGCCCGTAGGTGTCTCTTTCGGCGACATCCTCAACAACCTCCAAATGGGATTCATGGGTGGTTACCGGGGCAGCTCCGAGCGCTTCAGCGTGGCGGCCGATGTGATCTTTCTCGCTCTTGGAAATGCAAGCACTACGGGTCTCGTTCGGCGTGCGGATCTCGATCAGCTCATTGTCGATATCACAGGCGGTTATCGTTTCTCATCCGGCGTCGAAGCCTTCGGTGGTCTGAGAGTCACCGACCTGACCACCAAGCTTGGACTGGGAGACCCGGTGATCACGGAGCTGGAAGGCTCCGATACCTTCTATGACCCGGTTGTAGGCGTTCGCATCCTGACCCCGTTGAGCCAGGATAGCCGCTGGTGGCTCCAGGCTCGAGGCGACATCGGAGGCTTCGGAGCCTCCATGGACTTCACCTGGCAGGCCATGGCCAATGTCGGCTTCAAGCCTGCAGAGTGGATCTCTATATTCGGCGGTTATCGTGCCCTCGGACAAGACTTCAAGGATGCTGGCGCCAACGAGAGGTTCAGTCTGGACGTTACCTATTTTGGACCCCTTTTCGGGCTCGGCTTTCACTTCTAACGAATGGAAAATCGGAAAGGAAGGGAGCCATGAAATCAGGAACGTTCATCCTTGCCTTATCGGTCGTCTGCCTTACGGTGGACCAAAACAGAGTAAGAAAGGAATTATGAAAAGGCTGATTGTGGGTATTTCGGGGGCAACCGGCGCGATTTACGGGATTCGCATGCTGGAGATGCTGAAAAGCATGGACGGGGTGGAAACGCATCTGGTAATGAGCCGCTACGCCAGAATGAATATCGAAACTGAAAACACCCATACTCCACAGGAGGTGGAAGCGCTGGCCGACGAAGTGCACAACTATGGCAACCAGGCAGCGTCGATTTCCAGTGGTTCGTTCAAGACCGACGGAATGGTGATTGCCCCCTGCTCCATGAAGACCTTGTCGGCGATTGTCAACTCTTCCGCCGACAGCCTGCTGGTTCGGGCGGCGGATGTGGTGCTGAAAGAGCAGCGCAGGCTGGTGCTGATGCCGCGGGAAGTGCCCCTGCATGTCGGGCATTGCAAGTTGTTGTATGAAGCAGCGCAGCTGGGTGCCGTGATCGCACCACCGATGCCGGCCTTCTACGACCAACCGCAAACCATTGACGATCTCATCAACCACACTGTTGGGCGAGTCCTCGATCTGTTCGACCTGGACGCCGGGGTCCTCAAACGCTGGGAGGGCCTAAATATTCGATCAGATAAGCCACCAGAGAATGATGAACCCGATGAATCCAACACATCCCGCAGGATGTTCGCGTGCCCCGACTTCAACAAGACCGGCGAACGAGAAACCGGGCGAACCCCGTTCGCCCAGGGAGCCGATGGACTGGGGGACTAATCTGGAGGATCTGAAATGGAAATCGCAAAGGTGAAAGGAAGCGCTTTGAGTGGGGGACTGGCTCTGCTCTTGCTCTTTGTGACGCCCCAGGTGGTGGCATCCTCTGATTCGGCACTGAAGACAGCCTCAGACGGTTTGTTGCAGGAACGGGCGGAAAGGCCGGAAGAGCCGGTGGACCACGAACAAGAGAAAGAATCGCCCGATGTACATGGCCAGCACGACACTCATTCCTACCACCGCCACCACGTCGTGGGAGTCGTAGCCGCAACCACCAACCTGGACCACGACCAGACCGATTTCACCCTTGGCGGAGAGTATGTGAATCGGCTATCGCCCCGCTGGGGAACCGGTGTCTTCGGAGAGGTGGTCTTCGCGGACCATAGGGAATGGCTGCTGGGGGTGCCACTGTTATTTCATGTAAATCCAAGCTTTTGGCTCCGGGCAGGTCTAGGGGCCCAGGTCATCCCTGGGGAGCAGCAAGCAACGACGGAGGTCAAGTGGCTGGTTCGAGTCGGCACCGGCTACAACTTCGAGGTCGGAGGAGGGATGATGGTTACTCCATTCCTGGATCTGGATCTGGTGCGCCACCCCAGAGCTCTGATTTGGGGCCTGGGTATTGGCAAAGGCTTTTAGCTCGTTCTCGAAGGGAAAGTCAAATTCTAAAGTTAGGCAGAACTCGTCGACATGACCGAGTACCATCGGAGACAAGCCGACAACCCCCGAGGGGATTCATGCAACAACACCCCTCACCACGACGAAATGAGATATCTGTTGACTTTTCTGACGCTGTTAGCCTTGACCCCGTGTTTACGCGCGCAGGTCATCGATCCGCAGAATATCGTCCTTGAACAAGTCTACATTGCTAGTCGGGATGCGGAAGATGTTCCAGTCAATCTCCTGATTCGGGACAACAAACTCGAACTCGTATCGGAGGACGAAATTCCGATTCCGGATGGTTTCGCTGCGCTCGATGCAAACGGAGGCTATCTGATTGGCATCCTGGCGCTCGGGGAGTCGCCGAGCTTTATGATCCTGGATGGCGATCCGCGCATTGATTTTGGAGTGCTGTTGGATGCCGACTCCCGTGCGGTGTTTGTCGTACATGATGGTGAGTTGCTTAAGAACAGCCTGCAGTACGCCAAGGACATGTTTGAGGCGAAACCCGAAGGGAAACGGTGGAGCGCCTACACGCCACCACCCGTCGCCTTGCCCACCTCTTACGGCGACACCGGGGCTTGGAATCACTGGACTACGGAAAAAACGAGAGTTGTCCTGTTCGGCGCGATGGCGATCGACCGCCAATTCTGGATGTCACAGAACGAAGCCAGCGAACAGCAAGTAGGGAGTTTGGACAAGTTCGGCGGTGGTGAAATCAGGGATATCCGAATTGGCCTCCTCGGCACCATTAACCTTTTCGAAAGGCCTTTGGGATACAACGTCGCCGTGGCAAGCAATGCCTTTGATAAGCGTTTCGAGAGTGATGGTAAAGACAACTACAACTTCATCGATTATCGCCTGGACATCCCGGTGCCTGGCGGCCTAACGCTGGGAATCGGTAAGCAGAAAGAGCCGATATCAATGGAGCGCTTAATGCCATTGGTCAACGTACCCCTCCAGGAGCGTTCGTCTGGCGCCGACGCTTTGCTGCGGTCTCGAAACTTCGGTGCACTCTTAAGCGGCAGTGCGAAGCGCCGTGTCTCCTGGGCGGGCGGCGTGTTCAACACTTTCATCGACTCCGATCTGTCGATCGATCAGGCCACGACTTCTTTGACTGGACGGGTGACCGGCCTGCCGTTTATTTCAAAGGATCAAAGCAACCTCCTGCATCTTGGTTTCGCAGCAAGACTATTGGATGGCAATGAAGGATATCAATACCGGACTGAGCCTGAGTTTAATAAGTCTCCGGTGTTTGTCGACACCGGTTTGGGCGATACCGACAGAATCCTGCAATACAATCTTGAGGCGAGCTGGCGTCGTGGTCCGTTCTGGCTGGCAGCAGAGTACATCGGCACAGGTGTCGATTCGCCACTCGGCGATTCGCTCTATTTCAGCGGTTACAAGATTTCGGGATCTTGGATACTCACCGGAGAGATGCGGGAGTATCGATACAAGAGTGGCACGTTCGGGCCGGCGCCGGTGTCTCGCTCCGTGCGCCAAAAGGGTAAGGGCACCTGGGAGGTTGCCGCCCGTTGGTCCAGTGTCGACCTGACAGATGGCCCCGTGGACGGTGGCGAGATGGATATTCTCTCGTTCGGCATCAACTGGTGGCTATTGCCGAGCGTCAGTGTCAATTGGAATTACCGCTACATATTGAACAACCGGGAGGATCTCGACGGCAGGGCGAGCGGCTCGGCCTTTCGCCTTCTAATGCTCCTGCAGTGAATGAGTTCCATGACAACCTGGCATTTTCATCACGGTTAACTTCCATGGAGGTCTTGATATGACAGACAAGATAGAAATAGATTTATCGAAGATAAAACCAGGA
>JAZFRU010000257.1:0-3023 GCA_036445815.1 Acidobacteriota bacterium
GAGACCGCAAACCCGCCGGGCGGGCAACGAATACATCATCGAGGGAAAGCCCATCTTCAAGGCCGGGTTGACCCTGGGGATCTGGGAGCGCCCCTGGCGGCACGTCGAATATCCGGATTACCCGGCCATCGGCCGCTTCGAGGCGGATTTTTTCCAGCCTCAGCTGTGGAGACCGGAATACCCCAATCCAGCCTTCGACCGGATGCAGCTGGACGACGCCTTTTGGGCCGTCCGTACCATTCTGCGCTTCACGGACGAAATGATCCGGGCCATCGTGGACACAGGCCGGATCCTTGATCCGGAGGCCAGCAATTATCTGGTTCAGACACTGGTCACGAGACGCGACAAGATCATTCGCTATTACCTCTCCCGGATCAATCCTCTGGATGATTTCCAATTAACGGGTGAGCCCGATCGTTCCCTGAAATTGAGATTCAAGAATCTGGGCCTGGAAGCCCAACTCGCATCAACCGCTTCCTACCAGCACCAGTGGTTTCGTTTTGACAATCAATCACAAGACCTGGAGCCTGTGACCCAGATCGAATCCTCTGAAGAGCCCTCTCTGGCGGTTCCCCAGGAAAGGGCAGCTCATCTGATGGTTCGAATCAGCACTTCCAGTTCTGGGCAACCCGATTGGGAAAATAAGGTTGAGATTTTTATCCGTAATGATCCGCAACAACCCTCGATCGTGGGCATTGAAAGAGACTTCTGAGACTGGACAGCTGATATTCCCTCAGACAGAGGAAGGACTCTCACCAAGCACCCTCCGAGCCTCAACGTTCTTTAACTCGAGGACCAGACAATGAAACTCATTTCCGTGAATGTTTCCCTTCCGAAGGAGATCACTGCCAAAGGAAGGACGGTTCGAACCGGGATCTTCAAGGATCCCGTCAAGGGACGGGTCCGAGTCCAGACACTCAATATCGAGGGAGATGGCCAGGCGGATCTGAAGGGTCATGGGGGACCTTTCAGGGCCGTGTACGTTTATTCGTTCGACAACTACGCCCACTGGGAACAAGAACTGGAAAGAAAGGATTTCACGTTTGGACAGTTCGGCGAGAACCTGACGGTTGAGGGCATGGGCGATGAGGAGGTTCATGTTGGCGACACGTTCCGGATTGGCACGGCGCTGTTCCAGATCACGCAACCCCGAGTCCCGTGTTACAAGCTTGCCATCAAGATGGGGGTTGAGGGTTTTTACAAGCAATTGCTCAAAAGTGGACGGCTTGGGTTTTACTTCAGGGTTCTCGAAGAAGGCGACATCGGAGCCGGTGATGTGATCGAAAAAATAAAGATGGACCCCACTGGCATGACGGTTTTCGAGATTAATAATCTCATGTACTTCGACAAGAAAAACCTTGAACGGAGCCGCCGGACTCTTGAGATCGAAGCCCTTTCCCCCGGCTGGCGAACGACCTTTGAAGGGCGTTTGGCAGGGGCTGAGACCAGTACCGAAGAAACGCTCCGAGCCTTTCGGGTGGATCGCAAGGAGCCGGAAAGTGAAACGATCACCTCGTTTTATCTGGTCCCCGAGGACAAGAAAGCGCTGGCGCCTTTTTTGCCAGGTCAGTTCTTGCCCTTGAAGCTGGACATACCGGGCCAATACAAACCTGTCTTGCGCACCTATTCGTTGTCGGACAGTCCCGCCAAAAATTACTATCGACTCACGATCAAAAGGGAACCTGCGCCACGGGACCGACCGGACCTTTACCCGGGAGTGGCCTCGAATTACTTCCATGACGAGGTGGCCCCCGGCTCCAGGCTGTTGGCCCAGTCCCCTCGAGGCGAGTTCTTCCTCGACCCTGCAGGGGAAAAGCCGGTGGTGCTTCTCAGTGCAGGCGTTGGATTGACTCCCATGATCAGCATGTTGAACTCCATAGTCGATTCGGAGTCAGGCCGACCGACCTGGTTTATTCATGGCAGTCGAAACGGCCGCGATCACGCCATGGGCCCCCATGTCAGGCAAGTTGCCGAGGAGAAAAACCACCTTCAGATTCACGTTCGATACAGTCGGCCCTTACCCGAAGACAGGTTGGGGATTGACTACGATGACCAGGGACATGTCGACATGGAGCTGCTCAAACGCCTTCTGCCTGACAATGGCTTCGATTTCTTTGTCTGTGGTCCCACTCCTTTCATGAAATCGTTGGTTAACGGTTTACTTGACTGGGGAGTGGCCGCATCGCGAATTCACTATGAGTTCTTCGGTCCGGCTTCTGAGCTCACGGCGAGAACCGAGACGACCCCGGCGAAAAGAACAGAGGAAGTTTCTCAGCACGGTGAGGAGATCGAGGTGACGTTCTCCAGGTCGTCCATTACGGCAACCTGGAATCCTTCTTTTGAGAGCATCCTGGACCTGGCCGAGGCCAACGGGCTGAGCCCGGATTACTCCTGCCGAGCAGGAGTATGTCAGACCTGTATCTGTGCGCTCAAGGAAGGTGAGGTCGAGTATGTCGTGGAACCACTCGAGCCACCCGCCCAGGGGTCTGTCTTGATCTGCTGCTCCAAGCCCAAAACTCCCATCGTGGTGGATGTGTAGCGCGGTGCCCCCTGCACTGCCGACAGCTTGACCCGATCTCCCCCGAGAGTGAGTGCCGAGAAGTCAACGGCCTGGGTTCCCGCCTTTGGGCACGGAAAATTGACCCAGTCGTAATGTTTGACGTCGAAATGACGGTAGTTGTATTCAGTCATCTTCCATCGTCCATCTCCACTGACTCGATCACTCTGCCGGAAACAGGCCGAACGTCACGGTCGGCGAATCTGTTCCAAATTCACTTAACACCGAACAGTAACTTTTTACCGTAATTGAGTGATCGTTATTCAGGACATCCAGGTTTGGGCGAGGGACGGCTCCTTATCCCGTCGATCCCCCCTCGCATTGGACGATGCGTTCCCTGAGGGCTGGAAGCACGAAGGTTCGGGACAGGTCGGCCTGTGAAAGCTCCCGACAGAGAACTCGAATTTTCTCACCAGTGGTCAAGGATGGGTTGACCAGAAAGAGTTCCTGGTCCCGGAGGCGGCAG
>JAZFRU010000258.1:0-2297 GCA_036445815.1 Acidobacteriota bacterium
CTGTGTCTCTGTGCCTCTGTGGTGAAACTCTTCTTCTGTGTCTTTGTGGTGAAGATTCGGCGCCCTGAGGCGCCTCCCACATTCCGGACCACCTGTTAGGGGTCAGGGGTCAGATTCACCCGCTGCAGCAGGTCCTCAAAACGGGGGTCAGACCGTAAAGGATTGAAGCCAGGCTCGCAAAGCAGGTAAACCAGGTTGCTGTCTCTCTGGTTGTATCCCTCTTCCAGGAGTTCAAAGGCCTGGTCCACATCTCCAAGGTCACTGCAAAGAGTCGCAAGGGGCACACGGGGAAAGCCTTCCTTCAGCAACTCATTGAGAAGCTAGGTCGCCTTTTCCTTTTGGCCCATTCGACTGTGCACTACCGCCATTTCCATCATCTCGCCTTTGCGACCTCCGGGGAGTTCTCCCAGTTTCCTCAATATGGCACTGGCCTCCGGGTACATGTCCTTTTGAATATAGGCCAGGCCCAGATCGAAGTAGGCTCCTGTGAACTGGGAGTGGAGTTCGAGGGTCCGCTTCCCTTGATCAATAGCTTCATCGTAACGACCGGCAAACTGAAGGATTCGCCCGACTGCGGTGCTGATGATGGGGGAAAGCGGGTCCAACTCATGAGCCCGCCTGATTTCAGTCAAGGCCTCATCGTAACGACGGATTGAGGCCAGAAACATGGCATACTGATGATGGGCAATGGCAAGGCCCTCGTTGAGCTCAAGGGCACGACGAAACTCCACTTCCGCTTTCTCCCAGGCCCAGTCCAGCCGGTAATACACCAGTGCCAGGGCCACGTGAGCTTCTGCACTGGAGTTGTCCAGTTCGATGGCACGGTGAGCGGACTTCTTGGCTTTGGAAATCATCTCCTCTGGATTCCGGTCACAAAAAATCCTCGGGCAATCGATATTGAGCAGAATGTAGGCTTCTCCCAGGCCGGCGTGAGGTAGGGCATAGAGGGGGTCTTCGGCGGCCGCCAGCTCGAATGATTCGATCGCCTTGACCACACTCTCCTCGCTTCTTTGGCTGAGATGGTAGCGCCCCTTCAGATACAGGTTGTAGGCCTCCACATTCTCCGTGTAGCGCTTGACCAGCATTTCCTTGGAATCTACGACCAGGTCAACCTTCAACTTGTTCACAATTCTTCGGGTAATTTCATCCTGAAGATCGAAGATGTCCTCCATCTCGCGGTCGTATCGCTCCGACCAGATGTGGTAGCCATCGGCGGCATTGATTAGCTGAGCGGTGATTCGGAGCCTTTCTCCCGCCTTCCGCACACTTCCCTGGAGTATGGAGGTCACATGAAGTTGCCTTCCGATTTCGGCGATGCTATGACCCTCTCCCCTGAAGCTGAAGGCGGAAGATCGCGCCGCCACCTGAAGGCCCTGCAACTGAATCAGGGCGTTGGTCAGCTCCTCGGCCAGGCCATCGCTAAAATACTCGTTCTCGGAATCGGAACTCATGTTCACGAAGGGCAAGACGGCAATGGAAGGCAATGAGCTGGGGGACGAGACCACCGTCTTGCTGGAATTAGAAGAATCGTTGTGTTTCAGCCGGTTCAGGTCGACGATCACCTCTCCCATCGACGAATAACGGTGCTCTCGCTCTTTTTCCAGGGCCTTCTGGATGATTTGCTCCAACAATTGGGGGATTTCGGGTCTCAGTTGCCGAGGAGACACGGGATCCACAGTCAGAATGGCGTGCAAGACGGCCCTGAGATCACTGCCGGTAAATGGGAGCGTGAAGGTGGCCATCTCATACAGGAGCACTCCAAAGGAAAAGATGTCGGTACGAACATCCAGTTGCTTGTCCTGCAGCTGTTCCGGAGACATGTAGTAGGGAGTCCCGACGCCCATTCCAGGAGCAGTGAGAGCACCCGCATCTGGCTCATCCAGGATGGCCGGTGTCTCATGGTGAAGGGGCTGTGCCACCAGCTTGGCCAGTCCAAAATCCAGAACTTTGACCTGACCGGTTTCGGTAAGGAAAACGTTGGCCGGCTTGATATCACGATGAATGATGTTCTTTTCATGAGCCGCAGCCAGGCCGCTGGCCACCTGAAGAGCGTATTCAGTCAACGTGTTCCGTTCCAGAGAGGAGTCGGCCAGACGCCTTCCCAGCGTCTGTCCTTCCAGCAGTTCCATCACGATAAACGGCCGGTCGTTGTGGTCGCCAATATCATGAAGAGTGCAGATATTGGGATGGTTGAGGACGGATATGGCCCGCGCCTCACGTCTGAAACGGGCCATCGAGCCTCCGGTGGCCACCAGCTCCACCGGGAGGAACTTGAGAGCAACATGACGGCCCAACCG
>JAZFRU010000259.1:0-4864 GCA_036445815.1 Acidobacteriota bacterium
GGAACTCAGATCAAAATGAAAATTCTGGGTTAGTGTCGAGATACACTCATCATCCACGAATTAGCAGTATGAGGAACGCAGCCATGAAAACCGCCCTGTCTGTCGCTATTTGCATTTTTCTGAGCAGCCTTCCGGCGCTCGCCCAGACTCAGCCATCCCCCGAAGTTCCGCCGATCGTGATGGCACCGAAGGGAACGCCAACCTTTTTCCTCACGAGCGTCGGACTCGGCAACGGTGCGGATCTCGACGGACTGGACGGCGCTGACCAACATTGCCAAGCCCTTGCCACAGCAGCAGGCATCGGCGCCCATACGTGGCGCGCCTATCTGAGCACGCAGGCTGCCAATGGAACACCGGCAATCAATGCGCGCGACCGCATCGGAAAGGGGCCATGGTTCAATGCCAAAGGATCTCAAATCGCCGCGAATCTCGCCGACTTGCACGGCGACACGGTGGAGTTGGCACGCAAGGGAAACCTGATCAGCAAGTCGTCCGCTCTCACCGAGAAAGGTGAAACGCTGCCGGGCGAAGGCGAGAGACCAAACTATCACGATGTCCTGACCGGGTCACAGACCGATGGGCGGGCCTATACCGACAGACTCGATCACACCTGCAGTAATTGGACGAGCAGCCTGCCGAACGGCAGCGCACAGTTGGGACACTTCGACCGCAACTCAAGCAGTACAAGCATTTCATGGAACTCGGTGCACCCAAGCCGAGGCTGTGCTCAGGAAAACCTGATCGCGACCGGCGGCAATGGTCTGTTCTATTGTTTCGCTGCCGAACCGCGGTGAGAACCTAGAGGATCGTGTAAACCACACCCATTCCACCGCCGCCTAGCTTCTCTGTGATTTTGTAATGGGAGATGGTTTGCCCGATCATGTCATTGAGTACGCGTCCCACGCACTCCCCCCGTAATCATCTGCGCGGGAAGATGCCCGGTGTCATTGTAAGTGATCAGTTGAGGCTTGCCCTCGCCGAACGCTACTCAACTTGACAGCACCCAAAATCGGCTTTTTGTAACCAAAAATGTAACCGCGCCAAACCCACTCCACCGAACTCCACCCAACTCCACCCAAAATAGAGGGTGATTTTGATTGCCTTTCACGCTCCACAGTTCTAGCATTGAATAAGAATCACACCCACATCGGGAGGGGGACATTATGGTCGGCAAGACCATCAGTCATTACAAGGTTCTAGAAAAAATAGGCCAGGGTGGTATGGGCTCCAACTCGCCCTCGGTGTGGACGCCCAAATGTCCCATGAGTGCTGACGAAGTACACCGGCCTGACAAGGGGTCTCGCCTGTCGGGCCTCACAGGAAGGAAACAGAGATGATGTTCAGGCCAACAGTAATCGGTCTCATTACAGCTGTCCTGCTAGCTTACGGCTGCTCGATGAGTCCGGCGGACAGTACAGGCGGTTACAGCGGTGTCGTGGAGGGTGTAGTCAAGGATTCGTCCGGGCAACCTCTTTCCGGTGCCTTTGTGAAATTGAAGAATGCAGAGCGCCGACTCACCTTCATGGTCATCAGCCAGGACCGGGGGCGTTACACGGCTAAAAAACTCCCAGCCGGAGCCTACATTCTGCAGGGAGTGGGCAACGGTTTTCAGAGTGAATGGTCGGATCCGGTGGAGGTAACGGAGCGAGGGACTGGGCAGTTGGATTTGTCGCTGACAGACCCGCAGGCACTCATGCTGCCAGCAGCGTGGCCCAGGAGGCTACCGGCAGAGCAAGCGACAGTCGAGTTCCTCCCGGAGGGCGCCGGCAAGGAAATCATCTCTACTCACTGCGGTTCCTGCCATGCAAGTTCTATGGTGGTCCTCAGAAGCCGGTATGACCGTGACGCCTGGCAGACCACCATCGATCAAATGCGCGAGTACATGAGGGGCGGAGGGCTCCGCGAACTGAGCAACGAAGAAGCGGGCGTGTTGATGGATTATGTGGCAACTCACTTCACGTCCCTGCCGACTCCGGATCCGAATAGCCGGTTGCCTCGGACCCTAATGCAGGGCGAGGCCACAAATTACCGAGTCGTGCAATATGAACTGGAGAATACGACGGCGAATACCCACGATGTTGCTGTCGACCCGTACGGGATTGGCTGGGCCAACCAGCTCGTCGGCGGCAAAGTGAGCCGCTTTGATCCGGAGACACTCGAATACAGCGAAATCAGCCCCCCATTGACCACAGCAGAAAGGGCACGCCCGGGCAATCTGCAGATCAGTGATGAGGGCGTGATTTGGCTGCCTGATTCCAACGAGACCCGATGGTTGAGCTACGATATCAAAGCTGCCGAATGGACCTCGTGGGATTTTCCAAGCACCATCCGCGGGTCAGCTAATGGAAACAGCATGGCGCTCCATCCGGATGGGACGATCTGGTTGACTGGACCAGGTGCTGTCAGGAGGCTCAATCCGGTCACCAAAGAGTGGAGCGCCTGGGACACGCCAACCTGGACCCGACCCCAGGAAAACCCCGGCGGTTACGGGATAACGGTAGCCGGCGATGGGAGAGTCTGGTTCGCTCTGCAAAACGTGGACCGGATGGCCCGAGTCGATCCAAAGACCGACGCGGTGGATGAGTTCGAAATCCCTGTGGAAGGCATCTCTTATCCGCGCCGGATGGACACTGATCCGGAAGGCGATGTCTGGGTTGCGCTGTGGGCGGCGGGGAAGCTCATGAAGATCGATCAGCAAACTGCGGATATGACCCTTTTTGATCCTCCGACTCCCTACAACGGTGCCTATTCTGTCAGCATCGATCAAGCAAACGATCTTATCTGGGTGACCTTGCATCGGGTGGATAAAATCGCAAGATTCAATCCGAAGACGAACCAGTGGGTGGAGTTCCCACTGCCCCAGGCCGAAACAGATGTGAGAAGAATTGAAGTAGATCAGAACAATCCCAATCGAGTCTGGTGGAGCAGTACCGCCCACTTTGGGGGCGTGGCCAGAATCGGATTTATAGAACTTTTGGATAACTAAAGGTAGGGAAGAGGGAAGGCGGACCACCAAGAGCAGGAACAGATTCTAGGAATTCACGAAATTGTCAGTGATTGGCCATACGAGACTTTGTACGATGTTACACTCGGCGGCGACCATTTTGTGATGCTGAAAAGAGAGCCAGTTGAGCTTACCGAGCTGAATGTGGTCCTCAACTGCTTGAAGAAGTCAAACGCCTAGTGCCGACGGACTAAGATGAAGGTTGGGGAAAAGTCTTGCGTTTGTCAGGCAGTCGATAAGAAGTCTCATGAGTTCTGAAATCACCGACCGTCGCGGCTACGAACTGCCCGACACCTACAGTAATTTACAGGAACTTTGGCGTGGTCACTACGACCACTTCAATGAACTGCTCAAGCAGTTCCTGCTTCAGTCCTTCCAGGAAGCCGAGGATCGGCTGGAGTTGCTTGAAGTGGGCGCAGGCGCCAAATCGGTCCTGCTTCGAGGTCTTGAAGAAACCCAAAGGGAGAGCACCTGCCCGCAGGCGACCCAGGTCCACTTTGTGGACCCCGAACCGCTGGGTCACATCCAACCCGCCTGTCTGGAAAATCCTACTCTCGTGGCCGACTGTCAGGCTGCCGCGGAGGGACATTTTGAGTCCCTAAGCGATGACCGAAAGATATCCTGGAGGTTCACACAGGAGGATTTCTTCACTTTCTTGGGAAAAGAAGAGCGCTACCACCTGATCGTCCTTCATGGCGTACTCCACGAAATCCATCTCCATTCCGGGAGTGGGCCTGACGAGTTTTTCCCTGACTTTTTCAGGCGCCTGGGTAGCCTGCTCGAGCCTCAAGGCCGAGTCTTGATCTCCGATACCTATTACCCTCTCTATTTCTCGGGAGATCAGGTCATCGAAATGATAGAGTGGCAGAGAAAACTGACTCACCATGCTGACCCTCCAGAAGCCTTTGTGCATCCGGAGCGGATTGTGGAACTACTACTGTCCGACCCTGAAGTCAGCTCCCAGTATGAGATCTTGTTGGAGGAACAAGGGCGCTACCGAGCCCGTTTGTCCGGCTCCTCCAGGGCCAGAAAATTCTACACCCTTGGCTTGCAGCTTGGGACGGCAAATCAGCTTCAACTTCGATAATCAGAAATTCTTCCCTTGCGCAGCAGACCAAGAGCTCCTAGAGTTAACGGCCATGAAACCATCGTACTGCTTGGAGTTCTACTCATCGTCATCGACCCCCTCCGCGACGACCCTCGCTTCCAAGACCTGCTGCTGCGGATGAACCTTCTTGAGCCGTAAACCAGCCGGCTAGTTCCCTGCTTTCACTCAATGCCACCTAATTTTGATCCCAGGATGACCCAAGATCCGCAACCTATCCGCAACCTGGGGCTTGTCTGATCTTGGATTGGATTTTCTCCTCGCCATAAGTATTTGAAAGAAAGAAGGATAGCTGGTCGGGACGAGAGGATTCGAACCTCCGACCCCCTGAACCCCATTCAATACCCATGAGTTTCACAACCTCCTCAAAACTCAGAAGTTGTTGAAACAGTTGGCCTTCCGTTTAGCTGATATTTGCTGATTTTCTCCTGTTTTGGCAGATTTTGGAATGATTTTCACACACAGATTCACACACAAGGATGCGACTTTTGCACCTGGTGAAATTTCAACCGGCTCTCTTCTTCTATTGTTCACTTACTCGCCAGAAAGACCACAAATTATGTAAGTAGAAAAGATAAAGGCCTCCCCCCTATGTAAACAACTGTACCAATCGTACCAATTGCTAACTAACCATCTTGCAATCAATAACTTACAAATGCACTTTTACAGAAACTAATCGTGCCACACGCTCAGAAAGTGTGCCAACAAGTGTGCCAATCCATGAAATTAGACAACAACTATCGACTTATTGCATA
>JAZFRU010000260.1:0-9343 GCA_036445815.1 Acidobacteriota bacterium
GGTCCGATAAATATCGAGTATTCGGTTCCTTGTTCCAGGTTGGCCTCGGCCATCATCAAAGAGGCCGCCTCTTCGGTCGGAACCGCTGCCGGATCCATACCTGGCGCAATCCGCCCGCTGCCCATACCTCGGGCATTCAACACACCAAAAGCAAAGTACTTGCTGTCCATCGCCACCCACCGGGCACCGGGGGCAAACCCGATCGGCGAGTCCACAACGTCATCGGCGTCGACCCGCTCAACTGAGCCATCCAGATAATAGGCTGCGCTCGGCGCACCGAAATCTCCCTGCGGGTCGGTTGGCAGCTGTCCGATTCCCGGACCAACCAGAACTGAAAACGGGATGCTTCGATTCCTGGAGCGCACCTCTGTCGTCATTTCCAGCAAATATCCCGTTTCGGGAAGTCGCACGCTGCGCCGAACTTCCAGCTCGTCATCTCGGTAGACCAGGTTGAGCTCGGCCGGAGCCAGCCGCCGAGCTCCGGCCCGGCCCTCAACCTCATAAACAGCCACAGCCAGCTTGCTGTCCAGTTCCGGATCCCCAACACGAACTCCAAATGTCTGGCTTTGGGCCTCGGTAAGGCCCTGGGGAAGGATTTCAAGTGGGGTCCCTTCCTCCGAGATGTACTCCTTTAATTGCGCGCTTACCAAGACACCGCCGGCGCTGCTCCAACGCAGCACCAGCTGGTCGTTTTCCATCTCGATAATTCGCTGTGCCGCAGAAGTGCTGGGAGTCTCTGTCCCCTCTGGGTCGGGTAAAGGCACCACCTCGGCTTCCCGTTGGGTCACCCCCTCGGCTTCAATCACAGTAGTCTGACCGGGCTGAATCCCGGTCCCAGCCGGTTGGAAAAAGTAGGACGCCAGGAACAGAACCGCCATCGATAAAACCATGGCGAGCAACAAGCGTCTCTCCATGTTCATTTCATTTGGGTCTCGGATGGCCATGATTCTTGCTTATCTGTCTGGGACGGGATCAACCCCGCCTGGATGCCAAGGGTGACACCGCAGCAGCCTTTTCACCCCCAGGTATATCCCGTAGCCCGGGCTGAACCGAGTGACTGCCTGGCGCATATACTCCGAGCAAGAAGGGTGAAAGCGGCATACGGGGGGCAGGACGAAAAACGCTATCCGCTGGTACAACCCGATCAAGACTAAAATACAATATGTCACGCTTCTCGTTGTTTCCGTTGCCAGCGATCAAACGCTCCGAGCAGGTCCTCCCGGGTCTTGTGGCTGGAGGAGGTTGCGGCGGAACGCTTGGCGTTCACCACCACATCGCAGGGCGGGGTAATGGCGCACTTATTCTTTCTGAAAACTTCTCGCAATTGGCGCTTGACGCGATTCCGAACTACTGACGGCCCTATTTTTCGAGAAACCGTGACTCCGAGCCGGTGATGCGGCAAGTTATTTTCCAAGATATAGAGAACGAAATGAGCCGCCTGGATCTTGGACCCTCGCTCATAAACAGCCAGGAACTCCCTTCGTTTGCGGAGCCTCTGCCTCTGGGGGAAATCTTGGGCATTCTCATCCACTCACCGTCAACCTCTTCCGACCCTTCGCTCTCCGTCTCTTGAGAATGAGCCGGCCGGCTCGCGTACTCATGCGCTCCCGAAACCCGTGCTTTTTGTTGCGGCGCCTATTGTTAGGCTGAAATGTGCGCTTCATAAGACCTTATTCTCGCCTTGTGGAAAAGGGTGATGGTACCAAGTTTACGCCTTCCATTCAACCGGGCGGGGTGCGGCCTTCTCACTTTGCACTCTCGACCTCCTCGGCCATCTCCTCATAAGACAGCAACCCGATGTGGTGGTAGGATTTCCTGCCCTGTCTATCAAAAATGAAAGTGGCCGGGATAGCGCCTGTCCAGGCCGGGTCCATCGCCTGGAGAAACCGCTTCAAGCTGTCCGTCTCCACTCTGTAGGCCGGAAACACAGCCTGCTGCCGTTCAAGGAAAGCCTGCGCTGCGCCCTCGTTTTTGACTTCATCCAAGGAGATGGAAATGACCGTCAAGCCTCTCCCTCTCTGTTCCTCGTAGAGTCGCACCAGATCGGGAAACTCCTCCCGGCAGGGAATGCACCAGGTGGCCCAAAAATTGACGAGCACTACCTGGCCCTGTTGCTGTTCAATAATAGCTGCGAGTTGTTCCTGGTTAATCGGCGTCAAGTTTGAGATCGCCGCCAGAATGAAAACGGAAAGAGCTGCAATCATCCTATTTCCCCTTCTTCTTTTTAGGTGGCCCCACTCAAGCGCCGCCCGGGACAGAAACCGACGCCCAGGCGCCCGTTATATTCCCTTTTTCTCCAAAGTTGTGTCCAGTGGGTAGCTTCCCAATACCCTTAAAAACTCCGTTATCTCCTCCAGGTGTTTCAGGGCATTGCGGGTGCTCTCCTCTTCAGGATTGCCCATGAAATCCATATAAAACAGGTACTCCCAGGTTCGGCCAGGGATGGGTCGTGATTCGATCTTTAATAAATCGATATCGCGGAGCGCAAAGACCCCAAGACACTTGAATAGCGCCCCGGGTGTGTTTTTGAAGTTAAATACAATCGATGTCTTGGATTGATCTTCTTCACTTTCCGGATCGGGAGCCAGCAGGAAAAACCGTGTGAAGTTCTCTTGTTTATCCTGAATTCCCGTCTTTAAGATCTCCGCACCGTGGTATTCCGCAGCGTGCCTCCCGGCTATCGCCCCAGAATCCTTCAGTTGGTTCTCCATGATGCGTTTCACGCTGCCCGCGGTGTCGTAGGCGCTCCGCTTGGTCATCTGGGGATTCTCTTCAAAAAACTTCTCGCATTGATCAAGGGCTACCGGGTGAGAGAAGACGGTTTTTACTTCTTCTAATTTCACTCCCGGCAAGACAATCAGATTGTGTTGAACGGGCAGGTTGATTTCACGAATGATCTTCAAATCATAGCGGAGGAGTAAATCGTAGTTCTTGTGAATCGATCCGGCAAGGGAGTTTTCGATAGGGATCAGGCAGTAGTCGGTTGTCCTGTTTGTTGTGCGCCGGAAGACCTCCTCGAAGTGCTCACAACAAGAAACCTTTATCGTGGAACCCAGGAGCTTGGTTGCGGCCTGCTCGCTATAAGATCCCCTTTCGCCTTGAATGGCCACCACTGCTTTCTTTTTCATTCCTTCGCTCGTCAAACCTTTTATTGAAGTCTTTTCAACAAGAACAACCCGCCTGGAACCCTCCGGGAGCCCCTTCCTGCTCGCCCCTGTTAAATACTGGCTGTGGATATACTGTTGCCTGGCCTACACAACTCGCCCTTCTCATGAGTATTCACATTTCTTCATATTCTTCCCACAGGCCTTTCCAGCTTCGCAACTCCTTTTTTCTATATTGTTTATTGCGTTTTCCACGGTATTCACAGGACCTATTCCTACTTCTAGACACCTAAACAATATTCTTTATCTTTATAGAAGATAAAGAAGAACGGCCCTAGGTTCTGGC
This sequence comes from Acidobacteriota bacterium, assembly GCA_036445815.1. Lineage (GTDB taxonomy): Bacteria > Acidobacteriota > UBA6911 > RPQK01 > JADFOI01 > JAPYTY01. The sequence goes on from JAZFRU010000260.1 coordinate 3,451, forward strand.
GGAGGTACATGGGAATCGAACCCACCAGCCCCAACTCTCATTGCGGCCCGACTGGTTTTGAAGACCAGGCCCGTCACCAGACAGGGAGTACCTCCCGGCGGCCAAATTATACCATTACGATCAGGCGGTGCCCTGCAGGCGCACCAGCCTGGGGCGACATCTGAAAGCGTGAGTGCCGGTTTCAGAAAAGGCTAAACTCCGGCTCACGTAAAGAGATCCGTCTAAAGCTAAAGATATAGAACGCCTCACCTGAGCAGATCATCTATACTACAATTTCTCTTGGCTGGGGAAGGTGCTTCCGGAGACAAAGTTGCGTTTCTGGAGGGATGTGAAAAAAGGAGAAACGAGCTCAACGTGAATCGGGTAACGGAAGCGTTAAAAGGTAAAGTGATCCTCATCACGGGGGCTACGGGCTTCTTGGGTCAACCGTTAGTGGAGAAGATTCTCTGGTTGGCTCCGGATGTGAAGCGAATTTACATCTTGATCAGGCCCAAAAAGGAACTTGACGGACGAATCGTCACAGCCCAGGAACGACTTAAAAAAGAGATTTTCAAGTCGAGCGTTTTCGACCGCCTTCATCGGGTCTACGGAACTGAAATGAACAAGTTTCTGGAGGAAAAACTGATTGCCGTTTCGGGGGATATTCTCAGTGAAAGACTGGGCTTGGATCAGGGCATAGATAAGCAGTTATGCCAGGAGATTGATATCGTCATTAATAGCGCTGCCGTGGTCTCGTTCGACGCTCCTCTGGATGCCGCCCTTGAGGGAAACAGCATGAGTGCAGCGAGAACAGCGGAGTTCACAAACAGCTGTGATGGAGCACTCCTGGTGCATGTTTCCACGGCCTATGTAGCCGGAGCGACCACCGAAACTGCACCCGAGACCATCTACCACCAAGCGACCGGCGAAGAGTTGAACAAGACTCACCCTCACCGACAGTTCTCCGATGTGGATCTGGAAATCGAGTTACTTTGGGCGAAAATAAGAGAGTTGAGGGCTAAATCCACCCGACCGGAAATAAAAAAAAAGCTACTTAAACGGGCCCAGAAAGCAGGTCGAGGAAAAAGGAAAAAGGAAAAAATAGAAAACCTGCAAAGTAAATGGCTGCAGGAACAATTAAGTGCCGAGGGAATGAGATGGGCTCAACAAAGAGGGTGGAACGACACCTACACCTACACCAAGGCTATCGGGGAGCAGATGGTGTTGCGCCGCCGTGACGGAGCCCCTACCGTGATTGTACGACCCTCCGTAATTGAAAGCAGCCTCGTCGAACCCAACCCGGGTTGGCTTGACGGGCTGCGAATGGCCGACCCGTTGATTGTCGCCATCGGAAAAGGCCGACTTCGGGCGCTTCCCCTGGATGCCAATGTGTCCCTGGATCTCATACCCGTGGATATGGTTGTCAACGCCCTTCTGGCAGCGATCCCGGGAGCCAAAGAAAAAGGAGGCTTACAGGTTTACCAGGTGGCAACCGGAGACACCAACCCGGTTACTCTGGGAGAACTCCACGACATGGTGTACGGGTATTTCCGGAAAAACCCGATGCTGGATAAAAAAGGGAACCCAATCCAGATTAAACCTCTTAAATTCCACAACCCAACCACCTTCTGGATCCAACACCAAATGCGCCGATTTCCCTTACGAGCAGCGGAATTGGCTCTCACCAAGATACCGTTGAACAACCGGGCCGAGAAGTTTAAACGAAAGGTGTCAGCCGCTCGGGCGACTTACGACCGGCTCTATTATTACGGTCAGATTTATGGGCCCTACCTCAATCTGAATTGCCGTTTCGAGGTCAAGAACACCCTGCAACTCTTCGACTCTCTCAGTGAACACGAAAAGAAAGAACTGAGTTTTGATATAAGCTCCCTCAACTGGCGTCACTATATCCAGGACGTCCACATCCCAGGGGTCAAGAAATACATTCTCAAAATGGAAGAGTCGAGTTCTGGCGGGTTCGAGGAAGCAAGCTCAACGGATACGCCCACCATCAACGCCCTGCTGAGCCGGGCCGCCGATAGATTTCCCGATAAGACCGCTCTACAGATCAAGCGAGACGGTGTCTGGAAGAAGCTCAGCTACAAGGAACTCAGGGAGACCGCTCTAAAAATAGGCGGGACCCTGCAGCAGGCGGGACTCCGGAAAGGCGACCGAGTTGTCCTTTTTTCAGAGAACAAGCCCGAGTGGGGAGCGGCCCATCTGGGGGCGCTGTCCATCGGCGCGGTGGTGGTTCCACTGGACGCACAAACCTGGCACAAGGAGGTGTGGTCGGTTGTTCGGTTTACCGAAGCCAAGGCTGTTTTGGCCTCCAGCAGGTGCCTCGCCAGGCTTACACCCGAGGGCCTGGAGGCCAACGAGAAGTCGAAATCGCCCGCCAGGTTGCTCAACGTTGATCAAGGATGTGTCCCCTTTAACAGCGAAGAGCATCCACGCAGTACGGAAAAACTTGAGGATATCAGCCCCAGCCAGGTCGAAGTCAATCCCGACGATCCAGCGGCGATCATTTTTACAAACAGCACCGCCGTTGACCCGAAAGGGGTGATTCACACCCACCAAAATTTCATTAACAATCTGTTGGGAGTGAACCGCTACCTTCCAGCTTCAGAGAAGGACCAATTACTCTCGGTTTTGCCCTTGAACCACGTACTGGAATTTACCTGTGGTTTTTTAATGGCGCTGCACGCCGGGGCGACGGTCAGTTACCTGAACTCTCTAAAGCCCAGGGCGATTCTGGGGACCATGAAGGAAATCGGGGCCACTTGCATGATTGGGGTGCCCACTTTGTACGCGTTGATCCGAGAGGACACCGAGCGGCGCTTGTTGAGGGCGCCGAAATCCACCTTGAAGTCGAATCTGGTGGCGACCTCGAAACGAGTCAGCCAGTCCGTGGAAAAAAGGCTCGGGAAAAACATAGGTCGGCAATTGTTTGCGCGCGTGCATCGGGAGTTCGGAGGACAGGTCAGGTTTTTTGTAAGTGGCGGCTCGGCCCTTGGGGAAGGGCTCTACGAGGACTTCCAAACCCTGGGGATGCCCATTTATGAAGGCTACGGATTGACCGAAACGGCTCCCGTGCTAAGCGTCAACCCTTTGCACCGAAGCCGCAAGGGGTCAGCCGGCCAACCCCTGCCGGGGGTCGAGTTGAGGATTCACTCCCCGGACCGGAAGGGAACCGGAGAAATCATCGCACGCAGCCCCAGCCTCATGACGGGGTACTACAGAAACCCAGGAGCCACCGAAGCGGCAATCAAAGACGGGTGGTTCCACACAGGGGATCTTGGCCGGATCGACGCGGATGGATATGTTTACGTCACGGGGAGAAAAAAAGACGTGATTGTCACGGGGGCTGGAAAGAATGTTTACCCGGTTGACCTGGAGGCCATTTATCGCGGCTTACCCTCCATCGAGGAGGTTTGTGTTGTCGGAATAAAAAGTGGGTTAACCGAGGATATCCATGCGGCAGTCGTGCCTACCCGGGAGAACCGAAGCGAAACGGACCCCGACGAAACCAAAAGAGGCCTGCAAAAGGAGATCCAAGCGCTAGCCCGGGAGTTGCCCAGCTACCATAGGTTGCAACGCGTCCACGCCTGGGCGGAGCCGTTACCGCGAACGGACTCGGGAGAAATCGACCGTGAAAAAGTTCGCCAGGTCGTGATGTCGGCGTTGGACCAGGGTCCAGGGGCAGACAAACAGGGGCCATCGCCTCAAAACCAGGAAGAAGAGCTTTTTGCGGAACTGAGTCGACTATCAGGGATTCCGGTTCAGGATATTGGAGAGGACAGTCATCTTTATTCTGATCTCGGGTTTGATTCGCTGATGGCCATCGAGTTCCTTTTGTATGTGGAGCGCGCCTTTGGCGTGTCGGTTCCCGACCAGGTGGCGACCGGTTTACAGACGGCGGGGCAGGTCTTGACCCAGGCCCGGCTGCTGTCTCCCGCCCAGGCCGTCGCGGTTAGGCCCAAGCCCATTCGGTCGGCACGGCCGTACGCCAAACGATCTGCAGCCGATCGATGGCTGCTGACCGCTTCTTTTGCGACGTTGAAGTCGTGGTATCGGTTGTACTTCCAGTTGCGACTGCACAACCCGGAACACTTGCCCCACTGCGGCCCCTATCTCATCGCGGCGAACCACAGCAGTCACCTGGACGCTGCAGCCGTTATCGCTTCGGTTGCTGCCGTGGTGGGCGCGCGCAAGGCGGGAAGGCTGCACGTTTTGGGCGCCAGAGACTACTTTTTCAATCGCCCGTTGAAGGGCTGGATCCTGAGCGCTCTTCTCAATCTCGTGCCGGTCGAGCGAGAAGAAACCTCCCTGGCGGGCCTACGCCTGGTGAAGGCTCTGTTGGCGGAAGGAGAGTCAGTGCTCATTTTCCCGGAGGGCACCCGCTCAAGGACAGGCCAGATCCAGGACTTCAAACCGGGCGTCGGCTTGATTGCCGCGGAAGCAGGTGCGCCCATTGTCCCCTTGTATATCCAGGGAGCTCACCGGGCCATGCCCCCGGGGGCGGCTTTTCCCCGCCCACTTCCTATCGAGGTGTTTTTCGGACCTGCGATCAATGTCTCCGACCCTGATTCTGCCCCGCAGGCTTCCGGAGACGAGCTTTACCGGCGGATTGCAGCCGAGGTCCAGAGGGCGGTGGTGACCCTGGCCCAGCCCGTTGCCGAGAGAGAGTAGATCTCAGGATTGACCGATCCGATCTGCGTTCCATACAATACCAGGGTTTAGCTGTCGATGACGGCCTTTACGGAGAGGTGCTGGAGTGGTTGAACAGGGCTGCCTGCTAAGCAGTTGTGCTGGAAACGGCACCGGGGGTTCGAATCCCCCCCTCTCCGCCAGACCCCTTGAGCGCTGATCGTCTTTTCGGAAGGTGACGAGCAGACATCCTTGGTTGTGGAGCGAGCACTATCCGGAGACCCATCCTCCGAACCCCACCCAAACGCACAAAACGCGCCCGCAATGCAGAAATGACAGGGTTTGGCTAAAAGCAAAGGCGCCCGCACTGACCGAGAGCCAATGCGGGCGCCTTTAGAGGATAAGAGGTAATCAACCAGAGTAAACCACACTGAACCCAACAACGCAATGCAAAAGCAACATTTATTTCATTTCTTTTGCATCACCCGCATTTCTCACGCCTTCATCTGAGCGAAGCGAAGCCGCCTTCATCTGAGCGAAGCGAAGAAAGGCCGCTCCCCAAGAAGCTCCCAAAGGCCCCAACCAGCAGAATAAGGCGGTTATGATTGACCCGGAAGTTGCTGCGTCAGGGCTTGCCGAACCCTTGCTCAGGACCGAGGGTCTTTATCCCAGCCGTACTCACCAATGAGCGGCACGAAGGTGCAACGTTCACCACGGAGCTTTTCAAAGCCGTGCTGATGTCGCCTCACGACGTAAAGAACCTGAGTGGGCCCCTCTTCCAGAGGAATGACCAATCGCCCCCCCGGCGCGAGTTGGTCCAGCAGGGGGGAGGGGAGTTCCGGGGCTGCTGCGGTGACCAGTATCGCCTCAAAAGGGGCCTCCTCCGGCCAGCCTAGAGTGCCGTCATCCAGCCGGAAGCGCACATTCGAATAGTTCAGGCGACCCAGCGTTTTACCGGCCCGCTCGCTGAGAGCGGCGATTCGTTCAATGGTATAGACAGCGGCACCGATCTCGGCCAGGATGGCCGACTGATAGCCGCTGCCGGTGCCGATCTCCAGCACCCGAACCCCGGGAGCCACCCGGGCCGACTGAGTCATGACCGCGGCCATGTACGGTTGGCTGATCGTCTGCCCCTCCACAAGCGGAAGAGGGCCATCGCTGTACGCTTGATCTCTCAGATGATCGGGGACAAACTCGTGCCTGGGCACTCTTCTGAACGCAGCCAGCACTCGAGAATCACGGATATTCCTTTTTTCCAGCTGGATCG
>JAZFRU010000261.1:0-8734 GCA_036445815.1 Acidobacteriota bacterium
AGGCAGGTTCGATCTTCGGTGGAATCGTCCTTGCAGATAATCCTGGTGTGCCTCTGAATTGGTGGTGTACCGTTTGCTCAGTTGTTCCTGATCCGCTCCACTGAGCTGCAGGCGCAGATTGTCAGAGATGTCCTGGGCAATTTCCTGCTCCAATGTCACTACATCGGTAGATTTCCTAAGGTACTGCTGGCCCCACAGCAGCCGATCTTCCTGGGTATCCACCAGCTCCACTCTGAGAGAAAGATTGTCTCCCTGCTGGGTGGCTTTTCCCGTGACGACCGCCCTGACCTTCAAGTCGCCGGCGACACTTTGGGGAGTAACTTCCTGCCCCCGGTAGCGAGCCACGGCACTGGTCGGCATCACCCGTAGGTTGGGCAGCTGGGAGAGGCTGTAGGTGACCTCCCCGGCAATCCCCTCGCTCAAGTAGTTCAAGTCAGGGTCGCCGCTTTGGTTTTCAAAGAGCAGAACGGCGATGGAATCAATGGGCCCCTCGGGAGGTGCAGCCGTGAAGGGCCAAAAGAAGGCAAGGGCCAGCATCACCACCAGCATCAGACCCCCAGCCACCACCGGCCAGAAGTAACTCGGCTTCGCTGAAGCTGCCGTGAGGACTTCCGAGTTGAGCGCCGATTCTCCCGATATCACGATTATTTCGCCCAGATCCGTCTTCACATCGTGGACGAGTTGATAACGCTCCCCCGGCTCCTTGGCCAGCATCTTCTTGACGGTGTGCTGAAGCAGCACCGGGACATCCTCGGCGTATCGAGAAAGAGGAGGAGAGGTGTCCGAGAGCACTGCCTTGGCCGTATCGATGTGACCATCCTTTTTGAAGGGATGGACCCCGGTGAGCATTTCATAGAGCACCACACCAAAGGAGAAGATATCCGATCGGGCATCGACCTCCTGTCCCCGTAGCTGCTCTGGAGACATATAGGGCACGGTGCCCAAAATGGAATCGTCTTTGGTGAGTTTGGTGCTGATCTCTTCTTCATCCTGGCCCTCAACCGGTGTCAACCGCTTGGCCAGGCCGAAGTCCATCACCTTCACATGGCCGTCGGGGGTGAGCATGATGTTGGAGGGTTTGAGATCCCGATGGACGATGTTGTTTTTGTGTGCTGTTTGCAAGGCCTCGGCGATCTCCACTGCAGTCTGAAGTGCCCTCTTTAACGGCAGCGGTCCCTCCGTCAATGTTTGCCCCAGGGTCTTTCCCTGGATGTATTCCATGGAGATAAAGGGTTGGCCCTCTTCTTCTCCCACTTCATGGATATGGCAAATATAGGGATGATCCAGAGCAGCGGCAGATTTGGCCTCGCGCAAGAAACGCTTCCTGGCCGTGGGGTCCTGTTGCATGTTTTCGGGTAGAAACTTCAACGCAACTTTACGGTCCAAAGAAGTGTCCTGAGCCAGGAACACCTCTCCCATGCCGCCCTGGCCGATCTTTTCCAGGATGTTGTAGTGGCTGATGGTCTTGCCGACCATGAACATTCTCTCCCTGTTGATTCCGAAGGAAATTGTCTCACAATAGTACGGCTACCCGTGTGCGAAAGGCAATTTCTTCCAGGATCACCGTTCTTGAAGAAAAGTCATTGGAGCATTTCAAACGTTCAGCAAGAGCCACTGTCATGTCGTAGAATGAGTTGGGGCCATTGCGATTGCCGATTGCCGTTGTGAACCCACTGGGGACAGATATCGAACCCACTGGGGACGGCTATCGCCACTGCACTGGGGACAGATATCAGGAAAGTGCAAGAAATCAACCGGACCGATTCGAAGCCTTTGATGACGTTTCTCGTCATCCTCCTGTACGCCCTCACTGGCCAGTCTGAGGCCGCGCCCTCTCCTCAGAGCGCTTCTCAGGACAGAACGGTCAGGGCCGTTCGAATTGAATCCCCGATCACAATCGACGGAGAGCTGGATGAACTTGAGTGGAGCCTGGCCGAGCCCGCCCGGGATTTTCTCCAGCTGGAGCCCACTCATGGAACACCCAGTTCCGAGAGAACCGAGGTTCGCATTCTCTACGATGACACCAATCTTTACCTGGGAGTTTTTTGCTTTGATTCCGGCGGGGAAGAAGCGCTGGTGGTCAATGACGTGGACCGGGATTTCTATCAATTCGACACCGATTCCTTTGGCTTCGTACTGGACACCTTTGATGATGACCGAAACGGGTTCCTCTTCAATACCAACCCCCAGGGCGCCAAGTTTGACAGTCAGGTAGGCGGCAACGGGAGCGTCTTCAATCGAGAGTGGGACACCATCTGGCATGTGAAGAGCAAGATTACCGAGGCCGGCTGGCAAGCGGAAATTGCCGTTCCCTTCAAGAGTCTGCGTTTTGGAACCAAGCAGGTCGACAGTTGGGGAATTAACTTTCAGCGTCGAATCCGGCGCAAGAACGAGGACACCTACTGGTCCCTTCCTCCCCGTCCCTTCAGCATGGCCCGGGTCTCCCTGGCCGGAACCCTGGAGGACATTCGGATAACCTCCACGGGTCCGAACCTCTACATCAAACCTTATCTATTGGCACCGATCGTCCGGGTGGAAGGGAACGATGTCGAATTCCAGCCCGAAGCCGGACTGGATCTCAAGTACGGCCTGACCTCCCAGCTGACGCTGGATGTCTCGGTCAATACCGATTTTGCCCAGGTGGAGGCGGATAACCAGCAAATCAATCTCACCCGCTTCAGTCTTTTCTTTCCCGAGAAGCGCGAGTTCTTTCTGGAGAATGCCCCCATCTTTCAGTTTGGCCGTCAGGGAGGCCGTTTTCGGCGGGTGGCGGGAAGTTTTGAGCAGGTACAGGCAGACTCCATTCCCTTTTTCAGTCGCCGGATTGGAATCTCCGAGGGCCGGCTGGTTCCGGTACTGGGAGGAGCACGAGTCACGGGAAGAGCGGGCCCTTATACCATGGGAATGTTCTCCATGCAGACCGATGATCTTGAAGAGGATCCATCCACCAATTTTTCGGTGGTACGGGTTCGCCGGGATGTCCTCGGCCGTTCGGATGTGGGAGGGATCTTCATCAATAAACACGTGGACGCGGATCACTACAACCGCACCTACGGAGTGGACGGAAATTTCAATTTCTTTGGCGGCCTGGATCTCACATCCTATCTGCTGAAAACCGAGACTCCAGGAGTCAAAGGCAAGGACCTGGCCGGCAGCATCTTCGTGGGCTGGCGGGATCCCAGATTCCAGGCCGAGGCTCAACACACCATCCTTGGAGAAAACTTCAATCCCGAAGTGGGGTTTGCGCCCCGGGTGGGAGTTGAAAAGTCGGTGGGGCGATTTTCGTGGGCCCCTCGTCCCGGGGAACGCATCCCCTGGATTCGTAGTTTCGCCCCTCTGGTGCAGCTGGACTACCTGACCGATGACGACCGTAATCTCGTGACCCGTACGCTGGACACCAAGCTGTGGGTGGAATTTCAAAACGGCAGTCGTTTCTCTGCAACCCGGAAGTTCAGATTCGAACGTTTGACCCAGCCCTTTTTCATTCGACCCGATCAGGCTATTGCGGCGGGAGACTACCCTTTCTCCGAGTATTCTCTGACTTTTTCCAGCGACCGCAGTCGAATGTTCAGCGGAGAGGTGCGCCTGACCACCGGCGATTTTTTTGACGGAGATAGAGACCTTTACCGGTTCCAGGTCGTTTTCCGCAAGGACTATCGATTCGAAGCGCAGGTCACCTGGGACCACAATGATGTCCGCCTGCCCTCGGGAGACTTCACCACCGATCTGGTCATCACCCGCTTGCAGTATTCTTTCAGCAACAACCTGTTCCTGAAAGGGCTGATCCAGTACAACAGTGATCTGGACCAGGTCAGCAGCAATATTCGTTTCAATTTCATCCACCGACCTCTCAGCGATTTTTTTCTCATCTACAACGAAAAACGCACCACTACCGGAGAGGTGTCCGAGCGGGCTCTGATTGCCAAGCTGACCTACATCTTTAGCCTTTAGCCCGACTACATCGCCCTTTCAGGGCTCCCTCGCTCACCACCCGTCAATCCCGGGGCTCACGCCCCGGGCTATTGAACATCACCCCTTCGGGGTTCTGGCCCCCATTCCGAACCCCCGTGAAATCTGAAGAAGGGCTAGTAGGGACGCACGGTCCAGGTTGTCTCAAAACCCAAATAACCTGGATGGTTGGGTGGGGAAAGAGTCCGGAGTGTGGGAGACGCCTCAGTGCGCCGAATCCGGAAAGCCGCTCATAGAGCGGCTGCTACATTGATCTTGCCCCCTGATCGGTGGGCGCACGGCCGTGCGCCCCTACGGTGTTGGTTGCATTCGGTGGGAAAAGAAAAAGGGAAATTATCTTCTCTGTGTCTTTGTGTCTCTGTGGTGAATTCCTTCTCTGTGTCTTGGTGGTGAAGAGCCGCTCATGGAGCGCCGCTACATTGGCCTTGCCAACGGATCGGTTGGCTTTACAGAACGACGCCCCTATAATCGGGCTCAATCTATTCGGCATCTGCGATGAGCGATGCAATGAATTTTGGAGAGACGACCGGACCAACAAACAAAAAGGAATTCATCATGCCCAATGAAATACTTCAAAAGTACCCCCTGTCCCCGATAGTACGCCGGGAATTTCTCAAAAAAGCTTCGGTCGCAGCAATGGCCTGGGGAGCGACTTCGGGAACCGCATTCACACAGAACTCGGAACCTGACTCGCTGCTCGTCCGTGGAGGTTTGGTTGTCACCGACGAAGGCCAGTCGTTCGCCGACATCCGCGCCCGTGGAGGCAAGATCGTTCAGATCGGTGCCAGCTTGCCGCCCCTCTCTTCCGGAGAGGAACGGGTGGTGGACGCCAGCGGATTGCTGGTTCTGCCCGGAGGCATCGACCCCCACGTCCATCTCCCTGGAAGCGTCGAAGACTTCGAGAGCGGCTCGGAAACCGCCCTGGCCGGCGGGATTACCACCTTTGGCAATATGACATTTCCACGTGCGGAAGAAACCGTTAACGATGCGGTCGTCCGAGTATCCTCGCTGATTGCCCAGCAGGCCAAGCTCGACATCTTCCTGCACCCGGGCCTGCGCGGATACTCTGACGATGCACCCGCACAGTTGGCGGCTCAGTATGCCGCCGGTCACACCAGCATGAAGGTCCAGATGTCGCGGGCCGGTTACGATGAAAAGGCCCCGGAATTTCTCAAGTTGATCGAAAGCGCAGGGAATGCAGGAGCCATCTCCTTGATTCACTGTGAAGACTACCCCATTGTCAACGACACCACCCAGACCCTGATGGCGGCCGGTAAGACGTCGGCTCGCTACTGGGCCGAAAGCCGCCCCGTCCTGGCCGAAGTGGTATCCGTGCAGCGGGCCGTGGCCATCAGCGAACACACGGGAGCACCCATCAAGGTGGTCCACCTTTCATCGGAACGAGCCCTGGATGTTTGCCGGGAGGCGCGCTCCCGAGGGCTTCCCGTATACGTGGAAACCCGGCCGACCTATCTGCACATGACCGACGCACTCTACTCCGAGGCCGATCCGGGACTCTACATCGCCTCACCTCCCCTTCGCTCCGCCCAGGACGTGGAGGCCTTGTGGCGAGGAATGACAGACGGAGACGTCGACACCTACGGGAGCGATCACAGCGTCTTGAACCGCGCCCAGAAGGCCAATCCGGAGCTGACCCTGGAGACGCTCCGCCCGGGATTCAGCAACATGGAAGTGATGCTTCCGATGCTCCATTCCGAAGGCGTCCTCACCGGAAGACTCTCGCTGGAACAATTCGTCAAGATCACCTGCACTAATCCAGCCCGCCTTTACGGCCTTTATCCGAACAAAGGAACCATCGCCGAGGGATCGGACGCCGACCTGGCGTTGTGGAATCCGGCCCAGGAACGAACCGTGCGAGCTGCTGACCTTTTCTCCCGCTGCGATTGGTCCCCCTATGAAGGCCGTCAGGTCACGGGCTGGCCCCAGATGGTGATCCGGCGCGGGGAAATCGCCTACGATCGAGGTCAGATCACGGCCGAGGCAGGCAGCGGACGCGTCATCACACGGGGACCGACGCAGGCTCTGTAGGGAGCACTGGTCTTCGACCAGTGCGTTCCACGTTCCAGGTTCCACGTTCCACGAAAAGAAGTGTAGGGGCGCACGGCGTGCGCCCTCCGATCAGGTGGCAAGCCCAGTGTAGCGGCCGCTCTATGAGCGGCTTTCCGGATTCGGCGCACTGAGGCGCCGAACCTAGAACGTCCTGGCCGGCCGGCGTCCCTCCAACTCCTCAAGCGTACTGATGACGGCGCCCTCTGGACTCAGGTTGTACTCGTCGGCAAACTCAGTGTGCAGAAAAACCATTTCCCCGCCCAGCATCGTCATCAGCGATCGAGTTTCCGATATCTCCGATTCGGGCACCGTCAGGTAATCCCGGTCAAGAACAACCAGATCGGCCAGCTTACCCACCTCGATGGAGCCAAGTCGATCCTTCTTGAGGACGTAAGCAGCACCGTTGATGGTGGCGACTCTCAAGGCCGTTTCACGGTCCAACCTCTGGTCAGGCCCCCAGACCTTGCCCTTGGCATCCATACGCGTGATCAGGCTCTCAACGGCAGGCCACTCCCCTTCCAGAGAGACATTGATACCGGCATCCAGCATGCTCTTGATTTGAGCCACATAGGTATGGGCCACCCGGTCGCCGAAAGCCGCTGCGATCATGGGAGCACGGTCTCCTTCTCCGAGAGGGCTGCAACTAAACATCAGTCCCAGCCTGGCCGCCCGCGGCACGTCCTCGGGGTCAATCAGCGTGCAGTGATCCATGGCCCAGCCTTTGACAGAACCCGGATTGGCCCGGTCAATCCGTTCCAGCGCCGAAATCACGCGGGAGTGGGAATCATTGCCGGAGACGTGAACATTGGCGGAACGAAGACCGTCCTGGGCCACCTGGTTGTACCAGTCGTTGAAATAGTTGGCCTTGACGGCTGCCCCTCGAGACCCGCCACCGTATTCAATATCCATCAGGCACTGGCCGCGCGGCCACCACCCGGAGACCGCCGAGAGGCCCATCATTCCATCCCCTCCCTCGACAGCAGACGCCGCTTCGGAGTCTCTCTCGATGCTGATGCACATTCTGGATCCGGCTCCGTCAACCGCCCGGGAACTCATCGACGTGATCCAGATCATGTCGGTGCCGGAACCCATTTCGAACTGCCGGTCGGCTCCCGGAAGCCCAAAGGTCGACATGACCCCGTAGCCGTATCGCATGGGCATCTCGCCACGGGCTTCGAGCCACTGATAGGCACGCACGCTGGAGGTGTGCAGACCACCTGAAATGACGGTGTTGCCCACCGCGATCCGTTCCTCCAGATTCTTTCGGTAGAGCGGAGCCACGTCCCTGGGTTCGGGAGGCGGAATGAACTCCTCATCCTCCAGAAGAATTCGGACCGCCGGGGCCTCCAGATGGCCATCGGGCCTGCCCGAGTCATCCAACCAGTAGCGGCCATAGGTTTCGATGAAATCTCCGTACTTGCTCCACAGCTGTTCAATGGCCTTGCTGTTGACCAGCAGCATATTGACAACCGGTATCCCGCCGGAGAGGGCGATCGGATTGTCGGGCGCGGCCTTGTCCAGTTCCCACCTGTCCAGATCATCATAGAGAAGGCCAGCCTGATCTCCCCTGGGCCGACCCGAGAAATAGACCCACTCACCCGGCTCGATCTTGAAGGCCGCAATAACATCCTCGATCTGCTTGAGAACATCGTCCGTGGTCTTCACGGCTCTGAAATTCAAAGAATACTGCTTGCGCAAAGGCGCAGGCAGGTCGCTGCCGTAACCTCCCGGTGACTCCAAATGAACGTGGGTATTGATCAGTCCCGGAACCACCGTCCTGCCTTTCAGATCAATCCTCACACTGCTCGAGTTCGCCAGCCGGAGGACATCGTCGTTGGTCCCCACCGCCAGGATCTGGTCGTCACGAACGGCCACCGCCTCGGCGATGCTGAACGACTCGTCAACGGTCAGAATCTTTCCGTTGTACAGAATGGTGTCCGCACTCTGCTGGGCATTGCCAATGCCAAAACTCAACAGCAGGGTCGTAACCATCATCAAAATAATGTTTTTCATCTATTTTTCTCCTTGCTATAGAGGCCAGTCCAAGGGGCCACCAGACAGTCGGATAGCGTACAAGGACCCGGTAACGACGTCAATCACAGAGTGGGAGCGCCTCGCTGCGATCGGCCGCGCTTCACGTTTCAGGTTCCACGAAAAAGCGAACAGAGGCCCCCAGATGTGTTGGCGGGATTTGGAGAGATTAGAAAAGGAAAAGAATTGTCTTCTCTGTGTCTTTGTGCCTCTGTGGTGCAAGAGCAGCCTCACCACGCTCGGCCGCGTTTCACGTTCCAGGTTCCACGTTCCACGAAAAAGAGAGACTTCGAACGGGGTCTATTCGGATGGATTGCAGGGGTGTGTCCGAAATGTGGGAGGCGCCTCAGGGCGCCGAATCCGGAAGCCGCTCACAGAGCGGCCGCTACATTGACCTTGCCAATTGACCAACGGGCGGGGTCAGAGGTCAGGGGTCAGCAGGCGGGCGCAGCCCGCCGAGGTCAGGGGTCAGCCTATTCCAGCAGTCCAATCTCCCTGAAGTATCGCTCCGCTCCCGGATGATAGGGAACGACGTTACCGAGGACCGCCATTTCGGGCCTGAAATCCTTGATCGAGGGGTGGGCGGATCGAAACTCATCGAGATGCTCCAGCAGGGTTTTGCTGATCTGGTAAACAATCTCTTCAGGAATCTCCTCCCGAACCA
>JAZFRU010000262.1:0-11392 GCA_036445815.1 Acidobacteriota bacterium
GTCGGGCCCCCTCGGCGTACTGCACGAGTACGCCTGCGGTGACCCCCCTTCGTGCGCCGTGTCAGGCCGGCCCTTGCGCCGCTTCGTAACGACCGGGTGTGAAAAAGACGGGCTAACGAGCGGCCGCTACACTGGGCTTGCCAGCTGATCGAAGGGCGCACGGCCGTGCGCCTCTACATTCTCCTTCGTGGAACGTGGAACCTGGAACGTGAAACGCAGGCGAGCGGAACGAGCCTGCTCTTTGAGCGGCCGCTACACAGGGCTTGCCATCTAAGCGGAGGGCGCACGGCCGTACGCACCTACTCTTCTTTTCGTGGAACCTGGAACGTGGAACCTGGAACGCGCTGGGCACTGCCCAGCGCTCTTCAACCATTTACTTTCGTAGTTTTCCAGACTCGCTCGTTATAGAGATATGCTGCTCAGGGTCCAGAGTGCTGCGGTTATGGGAATCCAAGCGCAAATCATCGACATCGAAGTGGATCTTTCGCTGCGTCGGGGTCGGAAGTATCACGTGGTGGGCTTACCGGACCTGGCAGTCAAGGAAAGCGGCGAACGCGTCAGAGCGGCTATTCTGAACTGTGGCTACACTTATCCCCACCGAGGCTGCATCACCGTCAACCTGGCACCTGCCGACGTGAAAAAAGAGGGAACTTGTTTTGACCTGCCCATTGCCCTGGCAGTGCTGGGGCTCACCGGAGTGGTGGAACCGGAGCGGGTTCAAGACTGGCTTATCCTGGGAGAACTATCGTTAGATGGCCGAGTACGTCCCATCCGGGGCGCCCTTCCGGTGGCCCTACACGCTCAAGCGCAGAAGGTGGGGAAGGTACTGCTTCCCTTGGACAACACCCGGGAAGCCGCGATGGTCAGTGGCGTCGATATCCATCCGGCCCTCTCCCTTCCCCAGGTGGTGGATCTACTCAATGGTGGCTTCAACCAATATCCCGCCATCAAAGTGGACCGAAGAGAACTGGAGACCCGATCCACTCAAAAGCTCCCGGACTTCATGGATATCAAAGGTCAGGCTACCGCCAAGCGCGCCCTGGAAATCGCCTGTGCCGGCAGCCATAACCTCCTGATGCTCGGTCCTCCTGGGGCCGGAAAGACCATGCTCGCCAAACGCATCCCCTCCATTCTGCCTGCCATGAGCTTTGATGAAGCACTCCAGACCACGGCTATTCACAGCATTTCGGGCCTCCTCAAGGGAGGCCATCCATTCGTCACCTGTCGACCCTTTCGGGCACCTCATCACACCATCAGTGGGGCCGGATTGGTCGGTGGAGGTTCTCTTCCAAGGCCTGGTGAAGTTTCACTGGCTCACAATGGGGTTCTCTTTCTCGACGAACTTCTCGAATTTCAACGACATGTCCTGGAAGTCCTGCGCCAACCCCTTGAAGACGGTGAAATTACTATCAGTCGAGCGACCGGAACCCTGACCTTTCCTGCCCGATTCATGCTGGCTGCGGCCATGAATCCCTGCCCCTGTGGATTCTGGGGTTCGGTTCTGAAGGAGTGCGTCTGCAGTCCTCTCCAGATCCAACGCTACCTCTCAAAGATTTCCGGGCCTCTTTTAGACCGGATTGATCTGCACATCGATGTTCCCGAAGTGAAATACCAGGAGTTGGTTCATGGTCCCCAGGGAGAGTCCTCAAAAACGATTTCGCAGCGGGTCAAACGGGCACACAAGACTCAGATCCACCGATATCGCACCAGTACCATCCACTGCAATGCACAGATGGACCCTGTCCAACTTCGTCAGCACTGCGCCCTGGATAAGAAGAGTCAAGCCCTTCTGAAAAACGCCATTGAAAAACTGGGATTCTCAGCCCGAGCCTATGACCGAGTCTTGAAAGTCGCTCGTACCATAGCCGATCTGGATAACTCCGAAAAGTTGTGTTCCGGACACGTGGCGGACGCCATCCAGTATCGGTCGCTGGACCGCAACTTCTGGCACAATCTTTGAGGAGACGGAGGAGACAGGACAGCGTTTGAGACTCACTCTGACAGGGAGATATCGTCGGGATGGAGGGCCTCGGCAATGAAACGGGAAGGATATTCCACTAAATCATATTCTTTCGGCTCGTCCATGGCTTGTCCGTCAACGTCGTAGAGAATTTCGACCCGCGGGCGCAGCAGATTCTGGACGTTCACTTCAATAACCCGGCCCACTTCGCCCGTGTTCAAAAGGACATACTCATTGTAAATGTAAACGGAAAAGGTACCGATCAGAGCCTTGAGTATGGCACCTGAAAAAGCCTTTTTCCCGCTCTGGCTCATCTCGGTCAGCAGCTGGTAGCTGGTTACGCCCTTTCGGTAGGGACGGTCATGGATACAGGTTTCCAGGAGATCGGTGATCCCCACAATCTTGGCCTCCTCACGAATGGCATTGCCCATCAACCCCAGGGGATAGCCACTGCCATCCTCACGCTCACCAACCTGTCCGACCGCCAGGATAAGCCAGTCATACTCGGGACCCAGCTTTTCCAGCAGATCCGAGCTGTACAGGGGCCGCTGCCGGAACTCCAACTGCAGGTCTCCGACACCCGATTCGATCTGATGGGCAACCCGGGCAACACCGATCTCGTGCAGGAGTGCTGTCAGCCCGATCTGTACACACCGGCCTCTACTGTACTTCAGGGTACGGGCCATCCGCAGGCTCAGGATACAGACGTTGACACAATGTCCACCCAAAGAGAAGGGCTGGACCTTCTCGGTAGCGATCAGCAGCAAGGCCGATTGTTCCTTCATGGAATCAATCATCTGTCCCACCAGTTCTGCGCCCTCTTCAAGATCCGGGAGTTGGTCCGAGCCGGCCCGCTTGATGGACTCTGCCACATAGGCTGAAGCTCTCTCATAAATGTGGTGGGCGGAGAGAACGGGCTCGTCCGGTGCTGCCATTTCATCTTCCTCCGGAAGGGACTGCGCCCGGCTGCGAGAGGAGAGAACGGACTGAGACTGCGCCTCGCTGAGTTCGTTGTCGATGACGACATCAATCAGAGAACCCGTATCAGGATCTGGAGGGTCTCCCGGCTTGAGCGAGATCCTTTCTTGGAAGTTTTGAAAGATACTGGCCAGATCCTGGTCTGCCTCTCCTCCCACTGTCCATGGCTTCTTGGGAACACGATCCTTTTTCTTGACCTTTTTGAAATCGCGGAGAAATCCGTCGATGTCTTCGGCCAAGCTGTCAATCTTGTTCTCAGAGCTCATGAGCCGTTGTCACGGGATCAACCCGTCATCCTCGAGCGTTTGAAAGAGAAAGTTTTCACCTTGGCTGCTACCCGGATGAAACATCATGCCCGTTAATCATTCAGGAATTCGTCAATCGCCTCGGTCTGCAATGCAGGATTCAACTTGATGGCTTCTCGCAAAAACACCCGCCCCTTGGTGGGGTCGTCATTGATGAAATAAATCAACCCCATGTAGTACTTGGCCACAGGATCCTCCGGAGAAACGGCATCCAGGGCCTCGAAAAGAGGCAGGGCGGCCGAATACCTGCCCAGCAGAAAATGACTCGCCAGAAGCAGAGAATTCCCATCGCGGAGACGCCGGGTCAGAATCCGCATCAGATTCTGTGCGACGGCATGCGAGGCCTCGACCAGGGCCCAGATGGTCGGTTCACTGATCACCAGAACCCGACAGACATCATCGGCAATGACATAGGCAGAGGTCAATTGCTGGTCGATGATGGAAAGCTCACCGACCACTGCGCCCGGATCGAGAACCGCCACGGGACTCATGTTGGGATTGAGATGTATGCGTAAACGACCGGTAAGGAGTACATAAAGGTACTCGTTTCGTTCCCGGGCCCGAATCAGAAACTCGCCCCGCTGCAGATCGTTGACGGAACAACGTTCGAGGACCTCCCGAATGGTTTCCAGATCCACGCCGACAAAAAGGGGGGAATTCCCCAGATCCTCTTCATTCCCAAGGCTCTGCTTGGCAACCATCATCTCATCCTATCAAACTCGAAATTTACCCCGCCTCCGAGCACGAGATACTGTTGTTTCCCGTACGGTGGCAGTTGCAAGGCCCCCCGGTGGGAATGGGGTCCCTGGACTCGGTGGAGAAAGGGATATGACGCCTTACCGGCAAGGGTGGTTGGAAACGCCCCGGACACCTCTTATCGGCGTTCCGGCAAGAGTGCAGTCAATCACCTACATCGGCCTTGTGCATCTCCACCTTGCACCGGTACATGGCCTCGTCGGCGTGCTCGATGAGCTCCTCTTTGTTGGTGCCATCAACAGGATAGGTGGCGATTCCGAAGGCAGCCGTCACGATGATATCCGCTCCGTCCGGCAGCTGAATCTCATCTCGGTTCAGGGCATCAGCGAGACGCTGGACGACCAGACCGGCCTGGTCCGCGTCAGTCTCCGGCAAAGTCACCACGAATTCATCTCCACCAAAACGGAAAATTTTGTCGCAGCTACGCAGCCGCATCTGAAGAAGTCCTGCTACCCTCCGGATGACCTTACTTCCGGAGAGGTGCCCATAGCGGTCATTGATGTCCTTGAGATGGTTCAAATCAACGAAGAGAATGGACAGGAAACGTTGGTAGCGACTGGCCCGTTCCAACTCCTCATCGAGGGTGATCTCCATATAACGCCGGTTGTACGCCTCGGTCAGATCATCGGAGAGCACCTTTTGGCGCAGCGAGGCGTTCTCGGCCAGTAGGTGGGAGCGTTCCACACCTTTTCTCAACACCCACTCCAGGGTTTTGGACCGAACCGAATGGGTCAGGTAAAAATAGACCCCGTGTTTCAAGGAGTCCATGTTGGGATTCCCATCCCCCTCCTTGACCACGACCACCGAGAGCCAGGGGTGGCTCTCAGCCACCTGGTCGACCAGAGGTCCTTCGTCCTGCTGGCTGCCGCTGAAGTCCAGGACAACCAGGACGCAGTTGCAAATCTGAAGCTCCGGGATCAGCTTGTCGGAGGCCATCCTCTGCACCGAATACTCTTGATCTCCCAGAAGCTCGGAAATTCGACGGCTCAGGGATTCGGGGCCGACGATCAGGACGGTGGAGGTTCTTTTTCCCATTAAGGGAGCTCCCATCTGACGCATGTTCAACCTTGTCTCGAGATCTTATACTTGGGTGCTGTGGGGGTTACTAAGTTTTTCAGAAAGAGCGCACGGCCTCTGGGACTGAACGAGCCCCTGTAAAATCAAGAAGAATTGGAATGTCCGCACACAATTAAAGCATAATCCTCTCTGCACGGACAAGGTCGTTTGACACCGGAATGCCCCTCACGCGTTAACTGAATCGAAGGTTTCACGAAATTGAAAAAGAGGCATCGCACTTACCCCGGCGGATTGCATTCGGTCGGGCCCCTCGGCGTACTGCACGAGTACGCCTGCGGTGCCCTGTGGGGTACCCGCTTGCGGGTCGCGCGCCTTGTCAGGCCGGCCCTTGCGCCGCTTCGTAACGATCTGGTGTGAAAAAGACGGGCTTGAGCGGCTTTCCGGAATCGGCGTACTGAGGTGTTCATTCCGAGGACATCCTTTACGCATTGAGAGCCACGTTCCCTTCAGGAAAGACAGCAGATCATCCATGGAGAAGGTGGGAGGGTATGCGAATGTAAGGGTAAGGGATCCTTAACCCCAAAGGGGTGTTGTAAAAATAGCCCAGGGCGTGAGCCCTGGGTTGGTCAGGACAGTGGCTCTGAGGAGCCCTGTAAGGGCGATGTTACGCATTGACGGATTAATCTACATCGCCCTTACAGGGCTCCCTTGCCAAACCTACTTTATTCCCAGGGCTCACGCCCTGGGCTATTTTTCATGCCGCCCTTTCAGGGCTCCGGAGAAGTGAACTCAGCATGTCCTGTGTAAAGGATGTCCTGAGAATGAACACACTGAGGCGCCTCCCACACTCCGGACCCATTCCTACTTTAACCATCCGAATCAACTGGATATTGAGATAGTCTGGGCCGTGTGCCCCTACTGTGTTGGCTTGATTGGGAGAAAAAAGAAAAGGAAAAGAATTCTCTTCTCTGTGTCTTTGTGTCTCTGTGGTGAATGCCGTCTGTGTCTTGGTGGAAAAAGGCGCCCAGCCGAACGCACGAGAGCACTACTCCACGACGGCCAGGGCTTCGATTTCAACCAGGTAATCAGGTGAAGCCAATCGATCAATCTGCACCAGGGTACTGGCCGGAGCCCTTCCTCCCGTGTACTCCTCGCGGATGTCAGTTGCCTTGCGAAACTCATCGACATCGACCGTGTAGATGGTGATCTTGACCACATTGCTGAAGTCGGCACCCTGGGAGGCCAGCAGGTTTTTTACGTTTTCAAATGCCTGCCTGACCTGGGCCCGCATGTCGTTCTTGCCAACCAGCTCACCTCGCTCATTGTTGGCCACCTGGCCGGACATGAAAAGCATGTTTCCCGCTCTGACCAGGTGAGTGTAGGTGGTGGGTTGGGTGGAACCCGGGGGATTGGTTCGTTCAATCTGCTGAGAGTTTGCCAAAACGGTTGATCCTCCTTGGGCCGGGTACAGGCTGAGGCTCATGAAGATGGTAAGGCTAAATACAAGGGGCAAGGCTTGACGCATGGTTCTCTTCCTTTTTTGGCTCTGAGAGTTGTGTCGGCAAGAAACCAGGAAGGCAGTGCCGAAAAGGAACTCGGCAGGAGATCCCTGGCGATCCCCTGCCGATTCGATACGGACTAGGAATTGAACCGTTCTTCGGCGACGTCCCAGTTGACTACATTCCACCAACCCTTGATGTAATCAGGCCGGCGGTTCTGATAGTTGAGATAGTAGGCGTGCTCCCACACATCCAGGCCAAAAAGGGGCACCTTTCCGTCCATGAGAGGGCTATCCTGGTTGGCCGT
The DNA here is from genome assembly GCA_036445815.1 of Acidobacteriota bacterium. Lineage (GTDB taxonomy): Bacteria > Acidobacteriota > UBA6911 > RPQK01 > JADFOI01 > JAPYTY01. The sequence continues at coordinate 6,823 of JAZFRU010000262.1, forward strand.
GGAGACGATCTCCAGATCTTTCAACAACCAGGCCCAACCCGAACCGAAACGCCCCATTCCGGCGGCAGCAAACTTTTCCTTGAAGGCGTCCACTCCGCCGTACTTTGCGTTGATCGCATCCCCCAGGTTGCCGACCGGATCTCCTCCCTTGCCCGGCCCCATGATCTGCCAGAACTGGGAATGATTGGCATGACCGCCGCCGTTGTTTCTCACGGCCGTACGGATGCTCTCGGGCACCGCTGCACAGTTGTTGGCGATCAGTTCCTCAATGCTCAGGCCGGCCACATCCGGGGCGGACTCCAGGGCCTTGTTGAGGTTGGCCACATAGGCAGCATGATGTTTACCGTGGTGAATTTCCATGGTGGTCCGGTCTATTGAGGGTTCCAGCGCATCGTGAGCATACGACAAGTCAGGAAGTGTGAATGACATTAAAAGCCTCCTTTGGTTTTCAGGGAACCGATCGTTCCCATAAGTGTTTTTCTAATCTTAACGTGGCGAGAAGAAGCGAGCTGATACCCCCATCTCGGTGCCTCCCCCGCACTGAACATATCAGGGTCGCAGCACATCGGCAACCGCTATTGTGGATGAATCGGGAGAGATCCGATAGGAACTCTTCAGGACTCTTGAATCCCGTCTACATCGCCCAGGAGGTCCTTCAGAACCTCCCGATAGGAAGCATAGGTGAACTCATCAAAGAGCACCCAACGAACCCATTTCGGTTTCCCTTTCTCTTTCAAGAAGGCGATCACCGCATTGAGGGCACACCGTATGAACAACGTATCGTGCCTTCAACTGACCCACCTGAACCTTCATGTCACCAACCCTTACTCATCCAACAATCGGGCGACGACGGCCACATCGTTGGTGGGAAGCTGGCACACGTAATTCTCACAAATGTATGCCGTGGCCTTGCCGTCGAGTCGGCTCAGAGTTTCCAAAATCTCGAGACCGGGCGCCAGGCGTTCCTGAACGGCCCCTCCATCGGCCAGCACCACAATCTTGCCGGGAAGGAACCGCTTGTGCACCTCACGGAGAATGGCCTGGGTATCGGGGGAATCCCTTTCACCGGCGATCAGAATCTGTTTAGGCTTACCCAGATAGAAATCAACGGCCACCATCATCTGAGGCATGGAGGGAGGCGACGCCTTCAACCGGCTTTGGAAAAACTGGAGGGTCTGCTCTGCCATCTTCGCCCATTCCTGATTTCCGGACATCTGGGAGAGGCGAAGAAGGTTCAGGACCGCCACCGAATTGGGGGAAGGTTCCGCCCCGTCGTAGTCATTTTTCATGCGAACCAGAATAGAAGGGTCTTTCCCAGAAGTGGTGAAAAAACCGCCGTTGTCCGCATCCCAGAAGAGTCGATTCTGAATCTCGGTGAGATCCATGGCCAGAAGCAGCCAACGCCCCTCAAGGGAACTTTCATACAGATCGAGCAACCCTTGAACAAAAAAAGCGTAGTCCCCTATCAAACCGTCAATGGCGGCCTCCCCACCTCGGAGGCGTCTTTTCAATACCCCAGCCTCCGCGTCATACAGCTGCTCAGCGATCAGGGTGGCCGCCTTCTCGGCCGCCTCCAGATACACTTTTTCCTGGAGCACCTGATAGCCGCGAGCCAGGGCGGAGATCATCAACCCATTCCAATCGGTCAGGATCTTGTCGTCCAACCCGGGCCGAGGTTTCAGGCTGCGAATCTCAAGAAGTTGACGGCGTCCCTGCTCCAGAGCGGCTTCGACTTCATCGGATGAACGGTTCAACCGTTCGGCGACCTGCTGGACGGTCGATACGATCGACAGGTGATTCTTGCCGGTAAACTCCCCGAAACGGTCCTCTGTAACGTTCCCCTGCTCCTTCACTCCGTAGTAGGCATTGAAAAGACCTGCGTCATCTTCGAGGGACTCCAGGAGCTCCGAGTGAGCCCAGACGTAAAACGCGCCCTCGACATGTTCCTCGAGATTCTCGTGACTGACGGAACTGTCGGCGTCTTCCGCAGAGAAAAACCCTCCGTTTTCCCCGGTCATATCACGCAGAACGTACTGAAAGATCCTACGCGCCACCTGTTCAAAGAGGGGATCAGCACTGATCTGGTAGACATCCAGATAGGCAATCGCCAGTTGAGCCTGATCGTAAAGCATCTTCTCGAAGTGAGGCAGGAACCAGTGATCGTCTGTCGAATAACGATGAAAGCCACCGCCAATGTGATCATGGATGCCGCCGTAAGCCATCTTGCGCAGGGTTAATTCCGACATCTCCAGCGCCTCGAGTTGTGCCTTTCGCCGATGATAACGCAGCAGAAAGTTAAAGCTGACAGGCCGCGGAAACTTGGGGGCATCCCCGAATCCTCCCTCGGTGGGATCAAAACTGCTCTGGTGCCACTGATAGGTCAGATCCAGAAGTTCCTCACTGATCCGATCGTCTCCGCTGGGGCGGGCCAGTGCCATGTTCTTCAATTGATCGATGACGTTGGCTGCCGATTGGGAGATTGCTTCTTGATTGTTGTCCCACTCCTCGGCAATCCGTTCCAGCAGGTTGGAAAACACCTGGGGTTGAAAGTAAGTCCCCCCGTAAAAAGGTTTCAGCTCCGGAGTTACAAAGACCGACATCGGCCACCCACCACTTCCGGTCGAAGCCTGAACAAAGGTCATGTAGATCTGATCCACGTCCGGCCTTTCCTCGCGATCAATTTTGATGTTGACGAAATGCCGATTCATGATGGCCGCGATCTCGGGCACGGCAAACGATTCTCTCTCCATCACGTGACACCAATGACAGGTGGAATATCCGATCGAGAGAAAAATCGGTCGATTCTCATCCCTGGCCTTCTGAAAGGCCTCCTCGCCCCAGGGATACCAGTCCACGGGATTGTCGGCATGTTGGATCAGATAGGGACTCTTCTCGTGTATGAGCCGATTAGGCCCGGCCCGGCCATTTCCTGACGTTTCTTCAGAAGTAGACACCTGCTCCCCCTCTTGCCAGCTCGATACCAAAGGCTGGTTTCCCATCCCCACGCTCAGGGTTCCCAGAAAAAAGAATACGGTGCTCCACACAACCAGTGTCTTCGACCTCATACTCATTTTTTTGGGGCCTCCAGTCTAACACCCCAGCTTCGTGTCTATGCTATTGCAGGAAGTGGTAAAATACCAGGTTGTCACCGCACCATCCCGGATCATCGATGGTCGGGACTAGCGAAGCAGGGGAGCACATCCAATGAAACGATTCTGGTCTGTCTCAATCACGCTCGGCACCTTGACTGTGAGCACCTTTTTACTCCTGACCGCAGCGTCTCCAGTCTCGCCCATTGAACAACGAATCATGGACTATGTGGAGGGCCACACCGAGGAAGCCATCCACTTACTGGAGACCACCGTCAACATCAACAGTGGAACCATGAACCGAGAGGGCGTCCAGGCGGCGGGCAAAGTCTTTGCATCTGAATTGACCTCACTGGGATTTGAAACCAACTGGATTCCCATGGAGAGCGTCCAACGCGCCGGCCATCTGGTGGCCGAACGGCGAGGCAGCCGAGGCAAGAAGCTTCTCCTGATTGGCCATATCGACACGGTCTTTGAAAAGGACAGTCCCTTTCAACGGTTCGATCGGCTGGGAGATACGGCGACGGGCCCGGGTGTGGAAGACATGAAGGGCGGAATCGTAGTCATCATCTATGCCCTGAAAGCGCTCGAATCGGTGGGTGCCCTGGAAGGGAGGACCATCACCGTGGTCCTGACGGGAGACGAAGAAGACACCGGTGATCCGCTCAGTGTGAGCCGGGGACCTCTGCTCGAGGCGGCACAGGCAAGCGATGTGGCCCTGGGCTTCGAAGGTGGAGTTGGCGGGACCGGAACCGCTACGGTTGCCCGGCGCGGCTTCACCGGCTGGGAACTGAAGGTCCAGGGCAAGGCAGGCCACTCCTCGCTCATTTTCAAGGAAGAATTCGGCAGCGGGGCCATCTATGAAGCTTCACGAATCTTGCATGCCTTCCATGAGGATCTGCGAGGAGACCGGTATCTCACTTTCAGCCCGGGCATCATTCTGGGAGGGACCACCCACGACTACGACATCGTTCAGAGCCGGGGAACGGCCTTTGGTAAGACCAATGTGATCCCTGAAATGGTGGTGGTTGCCGGGGATCTACGCTTCATCTCCGAGCGACAGCGAGAGGATGCCAAGGACCGCATGCGCGCGATCGTTGCCCAGAATTTTCCTCTCACCTCTGCCACCATTTCCTTTCAGGATTCCTACCCGCCCATGAGTCCCACCCCCGGAAACTACCAACTTCTGGAGCAATTGAATCAGGTGAGTCAGAGTCTGGGATTCGGCACCGTGGAGGCCGTGGATCCCGGCCTCCGGGGAGCGGCGGATATTTCCTTTGCCGCCCCCTTTACCGACAGCCTCGACGGACTTGGAGTGGTGGGTACGGGTGGTCATACCGTCGATGAGAAGGTCGACTTGTCTTCGCTTCCTCTCATGACCAAGCGGGCCGCCGTCTTCATTTACCGACTGACCCGATGATCACTGGCAGTCTGCCAGCCAACATCATGGCGCGCTACATCAAGCTTCGTGCCCCCAGATA